>NZ_JBXWPK010000042.1:0-1115 GCF_059611825.1 Ruegeria sp. CDSA221 | reverse complement strand
TGGACGTGTCGCGGTTTGATGCCGCTCCTTTGATAGCATTTATTGCAGCAAAGGAGACGAACTATGGGATTGAAACGAACGGACGAGTTCCGCGCTGATGCGGTGCGGATCGCGCTGACGAGTGGACTGACACGCAAGCAGGTGGCATCTGATTTGGGCGTTGGTGTTTCGACACTGAACAAGTGGGTCACGGCGCATCGCGACACGGATGTTGTGTCCGACAAGGACCTTGATCTTGCCCGTGAGAATGAACGGCTTCGACGGGAGAACCGCATTCTCAAGGAGGAGAGGGAAATCTTAAAAAAGGCAACGCAGTTCTTCGCGAGCCAAAAGCCATGAGGTTCAGGTTCATCGAAGAACATCGTGACATTTTCTGCGCCAATCGGATGTGTGCCGTTTTGGATGTCAGTTCTCGCGGCCTGCGGGCCTATCGCAGCCGACCTGCCAGCCAAAGGCAGAGAAGCGATATGGTTGTTCTGGCCCATATCAAGGAACAATCCAGGCTCAGCCTGGGCAGCTATGGGCGGCCGAGAATGACGGAAGAGTTGAAAGAACTGGGCCTGAATGTCGGGCACCGCCGTGTCGGTCGGCTGATGCGAGAGAATGGCATCCGCGTCGAACGATCCAAGAGATACAAGGTGACGACCGACAGCAACCACGCTTTCAATATTGCGCCCAACCTGTTGAACCGGGACTTCCGCGCGGATCGCCCCAACCAGAAATGGGTCGGTGACATCAGCTATGTCTGGACCCGCGAAGGCTGGCTCTACCTCGCCGTGATCCTTGACCTACATTCCCGCCGGGTGATCGGCTGGGCGGTCAGTAACAGGATGAAGCGTGATCTGGCAATCCGGGCATTGAAGATGGCCGTGGCACTGCGGCAACCGCCCAAAGGATGCATTCATCACACGGATCGCGGCAGCCAATACTGTTCTCACGATTATCAGAAGCTCCTGCGACAGTATGGGTTCCAGGTATCGATGAGCGGCAAAGGCAATTGTTATGACAACGCCGCAGTTGAAACCTTCTTCAAAACCATCAAGGCTGAGCTGATCTGGTGGCAGTCCTGGCCAACGCGACGGGCCGCCGAGCTGGCCATCTTCCAATACATCAAC
>NZ_JBXWPK010000041.1:0-1174 GCF_059611825.1 Ruegeria sp. CDSA221 | reverse complement strand
TTAGCAACTGTATTTCTCAGGCAGGTTGAATGGCCCATTTCTGGCGAGCTTTGCACATTGCGTTTGCGATTGTGACAAGCTTTCGGGCGACTGCGGTGATGATGACCTTGTGTGGTTTTCCGGCGGCACGCAGACGATCAGCGAAGACCTTCAGGACTGGATTGTGATAACTTGCAACGAGTGCCGCTTGGAACATCACGTGTCGCAATAGGCGTCGTCCGCCTGCAATAGCACGCTTGCCGCGCATGGCTCCACTGTCATGTGCAATCGGCGCAAGCCCAGTGAGCGCTGCGGCTTGCTCGCCTGTGATTTGTCCCAGTTCCGGCATTTCGGCGATCAGCATCGTGCTGGCGACAGGTCCGATCCCAGGGACGGAGCGCAAGATGTCAGCAGTCTTGGCCAGGCCTTCATCTGTCGCGATGATCTGTTCGATCCGAGCTTCAAGCTCGGTAATTTGGTAGTCCAACATTCCTTTGAGGTCTTCGTCCATGTCCGCGAACATCTCGGCTGATCCAAGCTTCCCGTGCGCCTTGATCTGCGCGAGAAAACGCTTTCGGGTTTCGACCAACTGGCCCCGCTTTGAGGTTAGGGCTCTGAGAAGACGCAATTTAATATGTGGAAGGGTCCGCCCTGCATCTGGCCTGAACGCCATGAAGTGCGCAATGAGTTCTGCGTCGATCCGATCCGTCTTGGCCCGTGTGCCCCGGCTGGCAGCGAAGGCTTTGATCTGAGCTGGTGGCAATTGCCGGGTCGTGACACCTTCGGCGTGGAGGGCAGACCACAAGCGCCATTCCTGGCCTCCGGTCGCCTCAAAACACACCAAGGCACTTTGTGAGAGAGCCATCTCACTCAAGCGCTCATGCCCTTCATCCGTGTTGGGCAATCGAAGTCTTTGGTTGTCTGACAGGCAATGAACGTCTAGCCAGTCGCGACTGACATCTATGCCAATGATTGCAGCCCGTGTTACCGTGTCCATGTTCTCTTCCTTCTGATCCGTGGTCCTGATCGGCCACATGCAACTGTTCGAGATGATGAAAGAAGAGACGGTGCTGGCTCGCTAAGAAACGTGGTCCAACCCACAAGGCTCAGACGCCATACACCGCCCCGTCAGCAGCCTCGGCCAAGGTCGCTGACGGGGGCAGCATAGCAAAGTGGCGATACAGAAGGCTCAGGA
>NZ_JBXWPK010000040.1:0-1272 GCF_059611825.1 Ruegeria sp. CDSA221 | reverse complement strand
GGTTTTTTCACCCAGTCTCTCTCAGCGCGCGACCCAGAGCTGTTCGGCTCGATCACGTCCGAGCTGGGCCGTCAGCGCGACGAGATCGAATTGATCGCGTCCGAGAACATCGTCTCTGCTGCCGTGATGGAAGCGCAGGGCTCGGTGATGACCAACAAATACGCCGAAGGATACCCCGGCAGGCGTTACTATGGCGGGTGTCAATTTGTTGATATCGCTGAAAATATGGCCATCGACCGCGCCAAGCAGCTGTTCGGTTGCGGCTTTGCAAACGTCCAGCCGAACTCTGGCTCTCAGGCAAACCAGGGCGTGTTCCAGGCACTGATCAAACCCGGCGACACCATCCTGGGCATGAGCCTGGATGCGGGGGGCCACCTGACCCACGGCGCCGCACCCAACCAGTCGGGCAAGTGGTTCAACGCCGTCCATTACGGCGTGCGCAAACAGGACAACCAGATCGACTATGACCAGATCGAAGCGCTGGCGAAAGAGCATCAGCCCAAGCTGATCATCGCAGGCGGGTCGGCCATTCCGCGCATCATTGATTTTGCCCGCATGCGCGAGATCGCGGACTTGGTCGGCGCCTATCTGCATGTCGACATGGCCCATATCGCCGGTCTGGTCGCGACAGGCGCACACCCATCGCCTTTCCCGCATGCGCATGTGGCTACCACCACCACGCATAAAACCCTGCGCGGTCCGCGGGGCGGCATGATCCTGACCAATGACGAGGCGATCGCCAAGAAAGTGAACTCGGCCATCTTCCCTGGCATTCAGGGCGGCCCGCTGATGCATGTCATCGCGGCCAAGGCCGTGGCCTTTGGCGAAGCACTGCGACCCGAGTTCAAGGACTACATCGCCCAGGTGGTCACCAACGCGCAGGCCCTGTCAGACCAGTTGATCAAAGGTGGGCTGGACACAGTCACCCACGGCACCGACACCCATGTGGTTCTGGTGGACCTGCGCCCTAAAGGCGTCAAAGGCAACGCGACCGAAAAGGCACTGGGCCGGGCGCATATCACCTGCAACAAGAACGGTGTCCCGTTCGATCCCGAAAAACCGATGGTGACCAGCGGCATCCGCCTTGGCAGCCCCGCAGGCACCACCCGCGGCTTCGGCGAGGCCGAGTTCCGCCAGATCGCCGACTGGATCATCGAAGTGGTCGACGGTCTGGCCGCAAATGGCGAGGACGGTAACGGTGAGGTCGAGGCCAAAGTCAAAACCGAAGTCGCAAACCTCTGCGCCAGATTCCCTATCTATCCAAACTTGTAA
>NZ_JBXWPK010000039.1:0-2282 GCF_059611825.1 Ruegeria sp. CDSA221 | reverse complement strand
CCAAAGGTATTCCTCTCGGCCATCGCTCTCGCTGCAACGGTCCTATTCTGGCTGTAAATCAATGAGTCTGGAACCTAGGTAGCGCATCAAGGTGTCCACCGCGGTGGACATTGAAATATATGTGCAACCTCCCCACCCTTCAATATCCAATCAACAAGCCTGCCAAGTTAGTACCCACTTTGCCTGCCATCATTATTCAGGCAGATCACCATCGCCGAACAAGTTGGGGAAAAGACGTTCCCGGTAATCCAATGGGAAAGCTAACCGTACCGGTGTCTTGGGAAAAGATGAGGTTAGGTACCCCGCGGCGGTCAACTTGCTGAGTGTGTTGCGCGCGGTACGTTCGGATGTCTTGAGCACGACTTGGGCATCGCCCCGTTCCAGTGCCCCATGTCGCAGGACGGCTGCAATCAGATCAGGTGCACGCTTGTCATCGATCGTATCCTGAACGAGGCGGCGATAGCGCTTATCCAGTCCGCCGAGATCGAACAGCTTTGCAGAGAATGTGATCTGGTCGAGAGTCACTTTCAGGAACCACTCGCTGAAGCTTTTCAAGGCCGTCTCTGACAGGTTGCCACGCCCATCACGATCTCCGCGCCGCGGACTGTCAGCAAGATCCATCATCCGCTTGTATTCGCCTCGGTCAGTCAATCCGCGCGCAAGTCCACGCGAGACGGACCAGAGGCCTTGACCACCGATCCCGGCATTCAGAGCCATGGCATGCGACATCAATCTACTGACGCGCCCGTTACCATCCGGGAATGGGTGGATGTAGTTCAGCCGGTGATGCGCGGATGCAATCGCGATAATCCGTCCGCTGGAGGATCGATCTGCGATCTGAAACCGTTTGTCGAAATGATCCATGAACGATGCAACGCGTGATGACGAGGGTGGTAGGTGCCGCCCTACCGCAACTTCCCGGTCTCCTTCCTGACGCATGCGCCCCGGAAAGATCGACTCTTGCGTTCCGTCGGGATGTTCGATCACCCGAAACTCATCAGGCATCTCGTCGTAGAAGCTCTTATGAACCCAGGTCAGAAACTCAATGGATGTAGGCCGGGGCAGGGTGCTCTCGCGATGCATCTCGTCAATGGCGCGCTGAACAATGACATGCGCGCGCGCCTCTAGTGCGAGGGGCCGGGTCTCTTCTTCGAGCTCTGCGCCAGCAAGTGCACGCTCGATGTCGCGCGGCCGTGTATTGTGCCCTTCTATGAGGTTCGAATAGTAGCAATTCATAACTCGAACCAGATCGGCAAGTTCCGCTGCACTATCCGGGTGCAACCCTTGTCCTAGTTGCGTGGCTTCTCTCTGGATATCGACCGACAGGTCTGCCAATTCAGTGGGAATATACTCTTCGAAGAAGCAAGGTTCTATCCTGGCTGGAGTTTCGAGCATTTTTGCCGATCCTTCGTAGTCGTAAAGCAATTGATAAATATGCATATTTTCAAAGATCTGGCAAGGAATTGCCGATATTTATTGCCGATCTCGGATGCCGATCCAAAATTGCCCCACGAAATCAAAGACATCCGTATATGTGCTGGACCCTAAGTGTCCCGTTTGCTGCCAATGGGCCCGCGGAAAGTGAAAGTGTCCTTTGGGGTTTATGACTGACGGAAGAAGGACCTTGGGGTGCTTCTGACGGGTTCGGGCCGGGTTCCGGTCTGTCATTTCTGCCGAAGGGCCACTCATGAAATCATGTGTCTTACGCATGTTGCTTGCAGCAGCTGCCTCGTAACGGCAACGTCTCCCTGATCAGCTATCTCGACCTTACGCTCGAGATGAATGCCTCCTACCTCTACAGCTGGCTCAAAGTCCTGCGTTCGGACAAGAACGAGATCTTCAAGCATGAGGCTGATGCTAAGCGCACTTGCGATTATCTGATCGTAAGGTCAGAGGCGGGTAGGGCAGGGGGCGGCGCCCAAGCTGCCTGATGGTACATTTTCGCTGGTACGAGAAGGTCAGTTTCGAGCCCAACTATGTCTTTGTTGAAACGCGCAACTTTCGTAGGGAGGGCGGAAAGTGTGAATTCGCTGCGAATGCAAAGGACCAGCGTTTAGGCTGATAAGCGGACCTTCGCGACACCATTGGACAGATTATTCACAAGCTCCGCTTAGCACTGCAGCATTGGAGTGCCTCGTGACTGCGTCTTGGTTTGGGTCATTAATCACATTCCCAAAGTTCTCGTTTCGGATTCTATGCCAGAATTTAGCAACTGTATTTCTCAGGCAGGTTGAATGGCCCATTTCTGGCGAGCTTTGCACATTGCGTTTGCGATTGTGACA
>NZ_JBXWPK010000038.1:0-2433 GCF_059611825.1 Ruegeria sp. CDSA221 | reverse complement strand
ATGGCCGATCAGTCGACCGACGGTGATGATATTGTCAAAGGGACCAACCAAGATGACGTGTTCCAGGATGGAGCGGGTAACGATACGTTCTTCGCTTACAGTGGTGATGATGTAATCATCTACCAGTCTGGCGATGACCTGATTCAAGGAAAGAACTACAATAGAGGCAACGATACGCTTGATTTGAGCAAATACGCTGCGGATCAGGTTTCTTTTTCCCACGATGGAAGATTTACAATTATCGATACTCCAAACGGGCAAATACGGCTGGATTATCAAAACTACTATGATATCGGAGCGGACCGAACCAATATCGAGAACATTGTTTTCTCGAACGGCGCGTTAGATGAAATCGGGATCCGGAATCGCTCAGTCAACGACACCGCGACAGATACGGCAGACACGATACGCGGAACTAACTATAAGGATCGTTTAGATGGCGGCGAAGGTGATGACTTCTTAACCGGCGCTCTTGGTGCAGATACGTTTGTCTTCAGAACTGGAACTGGTAACGACCGGATCACCGATTTTGAGGATGGAGTCGACCTCCTAGAGCTGAACGGTACAGGTCTTTCCTTCGCAGACCTGGTGATCACAGATAGCGCCGACGGGGCCGTTGTGGACATGGATGGCCAAGGCATAATCACTGTGGCAGGCGTGAACTCTGCGCAATTGACGGAAGACGACTTCTCATTCGTCTAAGGCAAACATATAAGCAGCCCACAGAATCATGCGGGCTGTTTCGTTGGTTCTGAACAGCGCTGAGCCCAGAAACCCGGCATCGGGGCAGCCGCAGCGGAGGTTCAGTTTGTCCCGCATAGCTACTGTCCACGGCTCGAAAACAAAGCATCTTAGATTAAAAGTCCGCTTCCTGTGCATTGCCGCCGTCGCTGAGGCCTAGTGCCGCACCCGCAGCGAATGGCGGCTAGGTGGCCTATGGTCTTGAAAAACATCGTATTGCTAGCGCAGAAAGCGATGTCCAGAATTTGCCGCGAGTGCCTTCCCAGTCAGGCTTTTCGCGTTTGCTGCGGTGCAGGAAAGATTTTTGCTAGCTTGCAGAGGTTTTGGGTGGTGGCGGCGAGGAGTGGAGTTCGTCCCTGTTTCCGGACAGTTTGATTATTGACCCTATGCCGCGCTTTTCCAAGTCATGGTTTCGTATGCCTGCGCGGGTGTTTGGTAACCGATGGCGGAATGACGCCGCTGGCGATTGTAGAAGACCTCAATGTATTCGAAGATCGCGGCCTTTGCCTGGACGCGCGTTTTGAAGCGCTCCCGATGAACCAGTTCCTTTTTTAGTGATGCGAAGAAACTTTCCATTGGAGCGTTGTCCAGGCATTCGCCGGTCCGGCTCATGGATTGGATGACCTTCGCGGACCCGAGCAGCGCACGATATTCGCTGCCAGCGTATTGCACGCCGCGGTCCGAGTGATGAATGAGACTTGGCACCGGGCCACGGCGCCCCAGGGCCATGTTCAAGGCATCACAGCACAGTTCCGATCGCAGATGATCGTCTATGGCCCAACCCACGATCTCACGCGTGGCCATGTCTTTGATGGCGGCGACATAGAGCCATCCTTCGTCCGTATCGACGTAAGTAATGTCAGCGAGCCAAACCCGGTTCGGGGTTGTACAATCAAACCGTTGTTCCAGCAGATTTGGCGACGGTTTGAGGCTGTGATTGCTGTCAGTAGTGCACGGCTTTCGGCGCTTGCACAGGCGCAGAGAGACATTGTTTTCCCGCATTATTCTGGCCACGCGCCGCTCTGAAACGTCCTCGCCATCGGCCTTCAGATCCTGGTGGACCCTCTTTGACCCATACCGTTTTTTGCTTTGAGAAAACGCCTCTTTAATCTTAGGCAGCAACTCGGCGTCCCGGTCGGCACGCAGCTTGTGCCGCTGATCTCGGGCAGGTTGTGACTGGACAAAGCCGTAAAACCAGCTGCGCGCAACGCCAACAATGCGACAGAGATGAGCGATCGGGTAAACAGTCTTATGGGCAGCGAAAAAAGCAGAAGCTTTCTCGAGGATTTCATTTTCCAGCTTCAAGCGTTTGTTTTCCTTCCGCAGACGGTCCAGCTCCGCCGCATCCGCCTGCTGCCTGCGCAGTGCCGCCATTGATCCTGCCGCTTCGATCTCCAAGCGCCACGTCTTCAATTGCGAGCTCGTCACTCCCAGCTCCTTGGCCATGCCGGTTTGTGTGGCACCAGGCTCACAAAGCCGACCAACAGCTGCGGCTTTGAATTCATCTGTGAACGTTCGTCTCGATTGTCCCATTCCATGCTCCTTTCTTGGACAGGGGTACTTTACCCCGGTGTCCGGAAATAGGGACGAAGTTCAGAGAAATTCGTCGTTCGCGCCACATGGGCCCCGTAATCGGAGCCTGCCCAGCCCGAGGATACGTTTGAGGTGGGCAAACAGCATCTCAACCTTCTT
>NZ_JBXWPK010000037.1:0-2517 GCF_059611825.1 Ruegeria sp. CDSA221 | reverse complement strand
GTGTCAATCCCGGCGCAAAATGGGTCAGTTTCCCGGTGTAAAATTGGACAGTTTGGTTGGGAGTTAGCTGCGCCTTGGCGCGCGTGCTCTCCAGATAGCTGACGCGTGCCAAGGCGCGCTGGCCGCAGGCCAGCCCTTCTGATCGCGGGTTTATGGAGTTCAGGTTTGGGCTTTTCGGCTCTCGCGCAGCCGGAAGCTTTCGCCGTTCATTTCAAGGATATGCACGTGATGGGTCAGGCGGTCCAGAATGGCGCCCGTGAGGCGCTCTGAGCCGAAGACCTCGGTCCATTCATCGAATGGCAGGTTGGAGGTGATGACGATGGAGCCGCGCTCGTAGCGCTGGGAGATAACCTCGAACAGCAACTCGGCGCCGGTCTTGCTGAGCGGGACGAAGCCGAGTTCATCGATGATCAGCAGGTCCTGGCTGACCAGCAGCTTTTGCAGACGCTGCAGGCGCCGTTCGTCGGCAGCCTCGATCAGTTCGTGGACCAGGGCGGCAGCGGTCGTGAAGCGAACCTTGAGCCCCTTCTGGCAGGCCGCCAGCCCGAGCCCCAGGGCGACGTGCGTTTTACCGGTGCCACTCGGGCCCAGGGCGATGACGTTCTCTCGCCGATCGACGAAGGCGCAGCGGGCGAGTTCCATCGTCAGGACCTTGTTCAGTGACGCAATCACCTTGAAGTCAAAGCTGTCCAGGCTCTTGGTCGCCGGAAACTTCGCGGCCTTTATCCGGCGCTCGATCATCCGGCGTTCGCGCTCGATCAGCTCCAGCTCACAGAGCCGCAGCAGATACTGCACATGATCCTTGTTCTCCGCCGCACACTGCCGTGCCTGCTTGTCATACTCGCTGTTGAAGGTCGGCAGGCGCAGCTTCTTGAGATGATGCTTCAGCAGGACCTGTGGCGTATCGGTCATACCATCGCCCCGGACATCAGCACCTTGTAGCTGGCCGGGTCCGTCGTCTCGACCTGTGCCTTGGGCAGGTAGGGATAGACGTCGAGATCGAGCCGCGGTGGGCGCTTCTCGATCCGGCACAGCACGAGATGCTTGACCGCGTCGTAGCCAATAGTGCCGTGGCCAAGAGCGTACTTGATGGCGCCATGGACATGGGCCATCTCGAAGGTCTCCAGCAGGCGCAGAACCTGAACGTACTCGCGCTTGCCCTTCTTTCCCATCCGCGCTTCCAGCAACCGGTGCAGGGTGGCGAACTCGGCGGGCAGGTCCCAGCCTTTGAGTGGGGCGGCCTGATCCAATGCCCCGACCTTTTGCTCCAGCAAAGGCAGGTAGTGCATCGGATCGAAGACCATGTCGGCCTTCTCGTAGGACCGGCTGTGGCGGGCGATCACCTCTGCGCCGCAGCCGATGACCACCTCATGGACGTAGCCCCGGACCTGAACCTCGTGGTGGGCGTAGGCGACCGGCACGGAATAATCATTGTTGCGATATCGGACCATCGAGATCGATGTGGCCCGGGTGCTGACCTTGTCACAGGCATCATAGGGCGTGGACGGCAACACCATCAGCGCGTCCAGATCGCGCATCAGGCGCTCGCCGATCGGCTCTGAATGACCGCGCACGATATCGTCCTGGCGCCTCAGGCATTGTTCTTCGAGCCGGGCATTCAGCTCATCGAAGCTGTTGAACCTGGGCGCGGGCACGAGGAAATTCCGCCGCCCATAGCCGATTACACCTTCGACATTGCCTTTGTCATTGCCCTTGGCGGGGCGGCCAAACTTGTCTTCGAACAGGTAATGCGACTGCAACTCGGCAAAGGTTCTGGTCCTCTCCCGCTTCCCGTCGCCGCAAATCCTGGCAACAGCGATCGAGGTGTTGTCATACAGGATCGACAGCGGCACGCCGCCGAAGAATGCAAAAGCCGCATTGTGCCCATCGCAGAACGCTTCGGTCGTCTCTGCCGGGTAGGCCTTGATGAAAAACGCATCCGAGTGCGGCAGCGCCATCGCGAGATAATGCAGCTTGCATTCAACGCCGCCGATCACCCCAAGCGACTCTCCAAAATCTACCTGGGCATGCCCCGGCGCATGCGACAAAGGCACGAATACCTCGCGGTTCCGGCGCTTCTTCTCCCGCACATAGTCGGTGACAATGGTAATCCCGCCGGTGAAGCTGTGTTCATCGCGCAGACGCTCATGGATGCGCTTGGCTGTATGCCGCTGCTTCTTGAGCCGCGACTTATCTTCTTCGAGAATCTCGTCGATGATCGCCACGAACGGATCAAGCTTAGGGCGCGCCGGTGGGTTCTGCCGACGGTATCCAGGCGGAACCGCATGCTTCAGAATCTTCGCAACGGTCTTTCGGTCGATCCCGAAATGCCGCGCTGCCTCACTCTTGCCCATTCCCTGGACATGGCACGCAAGCCGTACCCGACCATAAAGCTCCACAGAATACATCTCCCCACCCTCAGCTCAATTGCCTCGGGTGTCAGACTGCGGAATTTTGCTCCGCGACGGTCAGATCATCCGACCGATTCCGTGGGTATTTTGCCTCCGGGATTCACAG
>NZ_JBXWPK010000036.1:0-2654 GCF_059611825.1 Ruegeria sp. CDSA221 | reverse complement strand
ACGGTGAGGTCGAGGCCAAAGTCAAAACCGAAGTCGCAAACCTCTGCGCCAGATTCCCTATCTATCCAAACTTGTAAACTGAAGGACACCAACCCATGAGCTTTCATTCCATCGAACAGGCTCCTGCCCGCCTAAACCGCAGCGAACTCGCCGTGCCTGGCAGCCAACCCGGAATGTTCGAAAAGGCCGCACAATCGGACGTGGATGTCATCTTCCTTGATCTGGAGGACGCCGTCGCGCCGGACGAGAAAGAACAGGCCCGCAAAAACATCATTGAGGCTCTGAACGACATCGACTGGGGCAGCAAGACCATGTCGGTACGCATCAACGGGCTCGACACGCATTACATGTACCGCGACGTGGTGGATGTGGTTGAACAGGCTGGCGAGCGACTTGATCTGATCATGATCCCCAAAGTCGGCACCGCGGCAGATGTCTATGCCGTCGACATGATGGTCACGCAAATCGAGGATGCAAAGGGGTACAAAAAACGCATCGGATTCGAGCATATTATCGAAACTGCGTTAGGGATGCAGAACGTCAGTGAGATCGCGGCGGCGTCGAAACGTAACGAAAGCCTGCATTTCGGCGTAGCCGACTATGCCGCCTCGACCCGCGCGCGGACGACTATTATCGGCGGTGTTAATCCGGATTATTCCGTTCTGACTGACGCCGATACGGACGGAGGACGCCTGACCCATTGGGGAGATATGTGGCACTATGCGCTTGCCCGCATGGTTGTGGCTGCCCGCGCCAATGGTTTGCGCCCAATCGACGGCCCATTTGGAGACTTCCAAGACCCGGACGGCTACAAAGCCGCCGCAAAGCGCGCGGCAGTTTTAGGCTGCGAGGGCAAATGGGCCATCCATCCCAGCCAGATTTCACTGGCAAACGATGTTATGTCGCCGGGCGACGCCGAAGTCACCAAGGCACAACGCATTCTCGAAGCAATGGCCGAAGCCGAAGCAGCGGGAAAGGGAGCGGTTTCGTTGGATGGCCGCCTGATCGACTATGCTTCGATCCGTCAAGCTGAAGTTATGGTTGAAAAGGCCCGTCAAATCGCAGCAGCATGATCGCCTCATGACTTTACAATCGTCCATGTCTCAACGCGATTGTGCCGCCAACATATTTGCCGAAGCCATAGCCGCGGCAGATCCGGCGGTATCCCTGAGCAGACGGCTGCAATCAGCCCCATTGCCTGCGCCCAAACAGGGTGGGCGCAGCATCCTAATCGCGATTGGTAAAGCGGCCCCAGCCATGATGGCGGAAGCCTTGCAAAACGTTCAGGGTGATCATGTCGCTCTGGCCGTGACCCATTCCGAAAACCAAGCGGTCGTACCCGGTGCAACTGTGTTGAACAGTGCACACCCCGTTCCGGACGAACGGGGCCTCAAAGCCGGTCGGCAGATCATTGATCTGCTCAGCGCAGCACGCGAGCAAGATCAGATCATAGCGCTGATCTCTGGCGGGGGATCGGCCCTGATTCCGGCACCTGTGGACGGATTGTCCCTATCGGATAAGATTGTGGTCAACGAGCTCTTGTTGTCTTCCGGATTGGACATCGTGCACATGAACCTGGTGCGCCAGCATCTGAGCCAGCTCAAGGGCGGAGGGTTTCTGCGACACGGTTCACCTGCACCGGTCACAGCCTATATTCTGTCGGATGTGATCGGAGATGACCTGCGTGCCGTTGCCAGCGGCCCCACTTCTCCACCCATCGGAACCCAAGCCGATGCCCGCAGGATCTGCATTGGGGCTGGCATCTGGAAGCGTCTGCCCCAATCCGTGCGGGACCATCTAGAACACAGCGTTCCTGAACAGACGATAGCAGTTGAAGCGACAAATCATCTGATCGGGTCGAACAGGATAAGCCTTGAGGCTGCGCATCGCTGTGCGGCGCAGTTTTGTCGGGCTGAAATTGCATCCAATGCACTGACAGGAGACGTGTCCGACGCTGCACGTCAGATTCTGCAAGCGGCCCGTTCTGTGGCTTCCGACCGCCCGGTCGCTCTACTTTTCGGAGGGGAGACAACCGTCCGGCTGCAGGGTGCGGGTCTTGGTGGGCGCAATCAGGAACTAGCGCTGCGCGTCGCCCAACTGGCGCAAGGGGAATCTATTCCCGGCAACTGGATTTTCCTCAGCGGTGGAACAGATGGCCGTGATGGTCCGACCCCCGCAGCGGGTGCGATTGTGGATGTGGGAACATTCGACCGTATCCGCGATGCGGGGCAAAATCCGTCCACGCTGTTAGCAAACAACGACAGTCACCGGGCATTGGGACTATCGGGTGATCTTCTGATGACTGGTGCGACCGGAACCAATGTTGCAGATATCCAAGTATTGCTGCTTGGGCCTGATGCTTGAGCGCGCGCTAAACTTGACGGGCATCAAGGTTGATATAGCGTCAGAGATGTCGAATTGGAGAGTAATGCCTGAATCCGTCGAGAAAGGTCCGATTCATGCGATAGTCTGATTTCAAAGCCATAAAAGAGGCGTTTATTCCATTGTCACAGGCGATGTTTTAGGCTCTGACGGAGGGATATAGGCATTATTTTTTGCGGGATGTTTGGCGTTGATCGGCGTGTAAGTAATTGTAATTTTCGTTCTAAAGTTGCTTTTTTGGAGTAGGGTTTGAACCTTTGGCCTTCAGGTTA
>NZ_JBXWPK010000035.1:0-2990 GCF_059611825.1 Ruegeria sp. CDSA221 | reverse complement strand
GACCGAAACCCAATGAGCTATAAATCTGACATCGAAATTGCGCGTGAGGCGAAGAAGAAGCCGATTCAGGAGATTGGTGCGAAGATCGGCATCGAATCTGCTGATCTTCTGCCCTATGGCCATGACAAGGCAAAGGTGAGCCAGGACTTCATCAATTCGGTTCAGGGCCGTGAGGACGGCAAGCTGATTCTGGTGACGGCGATCAACCCGACGCCTGCGGGTGAGGGTAAGACGACGACGACTGTGGGTCTGGGTGACGGTCTGAACCGGATCGGCAAGAACGCGATGATCTGTATCCGTGAGGCTTCGCTGGGCCCGAACTTTGGCATGAAGGGCGGCGCTGCGGGTGGTGGTTACGCGCAGGTTGTTCCGATGGAAGAGATGAACCTGCACTTCACCGGTGACTTTCACGCCATCACCAGCGCCCATTCACTGCTGTCGGCGATGATCGACAACCACATCTATTGGGGCAATGAGTGCGAGATCGACATTCGCCGTGTAGCGTGGCGTCGTGTGGTCGACATGAACGACCGCGCGCTGCGTCAGATCACGGCCAGCTTGGGTGGCGTGTCGAACGGTTTCCCGCGCGAGACCGGCTTTGACATCACCGTGGCCTCTGAGGTTATGGCGATCCTGTGCCTGGCCAACGACCTGAAAGATCTGGAAAAGCGTCTGGGTGACATCATCGTGGCCTATCGCCGCGACAAGACCCCGGTTTACTGTCGCGACATCAAGGCCGAAGGCGCGATGACGGTGCTGCTGAAGGACGCGATGCAGCCGAACCTGGTGCAGACGCTGGAAAACAACCCGGCCTTTGTGCATGGCGGCCCGTTTGCCAACATCGCGCATGGCTGTAACTCGGTCATTGCGACCAAGACCGCGCTGAAAGTGGCTGACTATGTGGTGACCGAAGCGGGTTTTGGCGCCGATCTGGGCGCCGAGAAATTCATGAACATCAAGTGCCGCAAAGCGGGTATCGCGCCGTCGGCTGTGGTGCTGGTCGCCACCGTGCGTGCGATGAAGATGAATGGCGGTGTGGCCAAGGCTGATCTGGGTGCGGAAAACGTCGACGCGGTCAAATCGGGCTGCGCCAACCTGGGTCGTCACATCGAAAACGTCAAATCCTTTGGCGTGCCGGTTGTGGTTGGCATCAACCACTTCGTCACCGATACCGACGCTGAAGTGCAAGCCGTGAAAGACTATTGCTCTGACCACGGGGTCGAAGCGGTTCTGTCGCGTCACTGGGAACTGGGGTCGGAAGGCTCGGCGCCGCTGGCCGAGAAGGTGGTCGAAATCGTCGAAGGGGGCACAGCGAACTTTGCGCCGATCTACCCCGACGATATGCCGCTGTTCGAGAAGATCGAAACCATCGCCAAGCGCATCTATCGCGCGGACGAGGTTCTGGC
Organism: Ruegeria sp. CDSA221; assembly: GCF_059611825.1. NCBI lineage: Bacteria > Pseudomonadati > Pseudomonadota > Alphaproteobacteria > Rhodobacterales > Roseobacteraceae > Ruegeria > Ruegeria sp. CDSA221. The sequence goes on along the minus strand of NZ_JBXWPK010000035.1, from coordinate 1,584 downwards.
CGACAACAAGATCCGCAACCAGCTGCGTGAATGGGAAGAAGCCGGTTACGGCAACCTGCCGGTCTGCATGGCCAAGACGCAGTATTCCTTCTCGACCGATCCCTCGTTGCGCGGCGCGCCCACCGGCCATTCGGTTCCGGTGCGCGAGGTGCGCCTGAGCGCGGGTGCCGGATTTATCGTGGCGGTCTGTGGTGAGATCATGACTATGCCGGGCCTGCCGCGCAAACCGGCGGCCGAAAGCATCTGCCTCAATGACGCAGGTGAGATCGAGGGCTTGTTCTAAGTCGCCAGATAAGACATCTCGTGATCCGGAGAATGCTCCGGGCCACGAGGAGATCACGATGCCCACTCTGACACCGCCGCAAGACTGCGCAACGATGCAGGATCTGCGGATTCAGATCGACCAGCTGGACCGGCACCTGATCGAGATGCTGGTGAGGCGCGCCAGCTACATTGATCGCGCGTCTGAGTTGAAGCCGGGCGAGGGCCTGCCGGCCCGTATTCCGGATCGTGTTGAAGAGGTGGTGCAAAAGGTGCGTGCCAGCTCTCAGGCGGCGGGGATGGACCCCGATCTGGCCGAGACGCTGTGGCGCATTCTGATTGACTGGTCGATTGCGCGTGAGGAACGTGTGCTCGGCAACGACTGACTGACCGGGCGCCCCAAGCGCCCGATCCGTTTTTGGGAAGAAGGGATCGAAGAATGGTAGCGCAGGTTATCGACGGTAAGGCCTTTGCAGCAACGGTGCGGGCACAGGTTGCCGATCAGGTTGCAAAGCTGAAGGACGAAAATGGCATCACCCCTGGTCTGGCCGTGGTTCTGGTGGGCGAAGACCCGGCCAGCCAGGTCTATGTCCGCTCGAAGGGCAAGATGACCGTCGAGGTCGGCATGAACTCGTATGAGCACAAGCTGGATGTGGACACCTCCGAGGCAGACCTGCTGGCATTGATCGACAAGCTGAATACCGATCCCGCAGTCCACGGCATTCTGGTGCAGCTGCCGCTGCCCAAGCATCTGAACGAAGATCTGGTGATCAATTCGATCGACCCGGCCAAGGATGTCGACGGGTTCCACATCTCGAATGTGGGCCTGCTGGGCACCGGTCAGAAATCGATGGTGCCCTGTACCCCGCTGGGCTGCCTGATGATGCTGCGGGACCATCATGGATCGTTGTCGGGCATGGATGCGGTTGTGATCGGCCGCTCGAACATCGTTGGCAAGCCGATGGCGCAACTGCTGCTGGGCGACAGCTGCACCGTGACCATCGCGCATAGCCGCACCAAGGATCTGCCCGATGTTGTCCGTCGCGCGGATATCGTTGTCGCCGCTGTGGGCCGCCCCGAGATGGTGCCCGGCGACTGGATCAAGGAAGGCGCCACGGTCATCGACGTGGGCATCAACCGCATTGAACGCGACGGCAAGAACAAGCTGGTCGGAGACGTGGATTACGCCAGCGCCGCCGAACGCGCCGGAGCAATCACCCCCGTCCCCGGCGGCGTCGGCCCCATGACAATCGCATGCCTGCTGGCCAACACCCTGACCGCCGCATGCCGCGCAAACAAACTCCCAGAACCAGAAGGCCTGAC
>NZ_JBXWPK010000034.1:0-3798 GCF_059611825.1 Ruegeria sp. CDSA221 | reverse complement strand
ATTAATTTGGTTGCCGTCATCCCGCCTGCGTGATTCATACCCGTGAGTTTCAGGGGTATAACATGAGCAATCTATTCTGGTTGACTGACGAGCAGATGGCGCGGCTTCAGCCTTACTTTCCAAAGAGCCATGGTAAGCCGAGGGTTGATGATCGACGCGTTTTGAGTGGAATTATCTTCATCAATCGCAATGGGTTACGCTGGTCCGATGCGCCGCGCGAATATGGGCCGCCAAAGACACTGTACAATCGCTGGAAACGATGGAGCGATATGGGTGTGTTCGCTCGGATCATGAACGGGTTGGCTGCGCAGGGAACCGATCATAAGACCATCATGATTGACGCAACATACCTCAAAGCGCACCGCACGGCTTCCAGCCTGCGGTTGAAAAAGGGGGGCGTGGCAGGCTGATAGGGCGCACCAAGGGTGGCATGAATACGAAACTGCACGCTGTTACTGACAGTCTGGGACGCCCCATCCGCTTCTTCATATCCGCTGGGCAGGTGAGCGATTACACGGGCGCCAGGACTCTGGTGAACAGTCTGCCACCGGCTGACTGGCTGCTGGGAGATCGAGGCTATGACGCCGACTGGTTCCGCGAAGCCCTTAATGACAGGGGAATAAGGCCCTGTATCCCAGGTCGAAAGTCACGCGACAAGCCTGTCCGATACGACAAGCGCCGCTACAAACGACGCAACCGCATTGAGATCATGTTCGGACGCCTGAAGGATTGGCGGCGCGTCGCCACCCGATATGACAGATGCCCAAAGGTATTCCTCTCGGCCATCGCTCTCGCTGCTACAGTCCTATTCTGGCTGTAAATCAATGAGTCTGGAGCCTAAGGACGGTGAGAGCCGAACAAGCGTACTCTGTGTCTGACAAGCTCTTTAGTATTATCAAATGTTCAACTTAGTTGGGATTCAAACGACTATGGCAAGTCATAAAGTCCCAGAGCATTTCCATCCGGATCCGAAAACTCCGAAAAAGTTACAACATTTGGGATCTCAATTGCTTCTCCCATGTTAATGCCGAATTCTGCACCTGCAAGTTGAGTTGCCCTCATGTCATCAACCAAGAACCGAACTGCGGTTCCATATTCCTGTTGACCGTCTGTTTCAAAAATCTGGAACCAAACATTTGGCGCAACCTTAAATTCCACGACGCCTGGAACAGGGTTAATTACCTCAACGTCGGAACCAAACAGTTTAAGGTACCAATCTTCCGCAGCGGCAATGGAAGTCACTGGGACACCAACTGTAACTTCTTTGAAGGGCTCGCAAAAGGCAACGCTGCCCCAAATTGCGTATACTAGCAGATTTATTATCATCCCACGCATTAATCTTTTCCTCCGGTTAAATCCTCAGCAAGCATCAAAGCATTCCCATCCGGATCATAGAAAGTGGCTGTCTTGACCATGCCTTCCTCGACAATCGTTTCGCCATCAAATTCAACTTGGGCCTGTTCTAGTTTCTGCCGCGCAGCGTCTAAATCGGCGGTTCCAAAGACCGGTACGCAATTTCCGGGTGATGGCTTGGTATGCTCGCCTAGACCAATTGCAACGCCGGGTGTGTGTGTCTGAAGCTCTGACCAACCCGCCTCATCCGCATGGTACAACACCTCAAATCCTAACATCCTTTCATACCATTTCGCGCTTTCATGGCGATCGCTGACGGATAACGCGATAGTGATGGTTTCATCCAATGAAATGAGCGGCATAGGGTTTCCTTTTGATTCTAAGTATGGTAACTATACTTTATGGACATTTTGACGTTTGTCAACATTACTTCGAGGGCTTGGGCAATTCCCATTCTGTCCAATCTGCATGCAGGCGTTTCTGCCCGGCAAGCACCCTTATTGGCGGCGACTGGTGCGAGCAGGACATCCTTCGCACAGAGTATGAATCATTTGATTGCAATTGGGTTGCTGGAAATAAACCCCGGACATGGTCATCCGCTGCGACCAGAGTTCCGCCTCACACCTGCCGGAGTCACTGCCGCTGAAATCGCCTACAATGTTATTAGCGTTTCAAGGGAAGCAGATCAGAAATTGTTGAGACGTTCGTGGACGTTACCAATTCTGACATCGCTTCACACACCAAGCCACTTCAATGACATTAAGCGTAATTTACAGTCCATCACGGATCGGGCTTTGTCGCAATCTTTGAAAACATTGGAGGCTAGAAACTGGGTGCGCCGTAGTGTTGATGGGGCGGCTCGTCCTCCTAGGTCGCTTTATTTTGCTGTTAATACGGGTGAGGTGATAAGCGAAATCATCGGATCGGAAATTTCCCCCATTTCAGTTTAGGGTGCAGAATCTGCCAGAAGCTATGGCCATTTGTTAAAGTCCATGCAGGCTCAGAAATGCCCACACAAATATGATTTGATCAAGATTTTTCCCCTACCCATTGTCTGTTCGATTGTAGGCCATTTACGTTTTGTACAAACGTGATTTCAATGATGCTCTACTTATTTGCTTCGCTTCAACGCTTCCATAAGCGAGTTCTGGTCGAAACTCTTGGTGGCAAAAATCACGGGACGGTTCGTGCAATCGCGGCTCTCAGCACGCAAGAGCCAAATTTAGCCTGGGGGAATTATGGATGATACCTGCAACTCGCAGAGACTTGATGCGGGAGGAAATCGATGATGCTTGAATTTTTAGGACGTGTTTGAGCCGAGATGCCATAATGGTTAACCTAGAAAAATTGCCCACAAAAATATGCAACGACAAATTTCTTTGAGCGAGCGTTAGAGCTGAATGTTCTTTTTTTGAGAAACCGCCATTAGCAACATCAAAGCAAGCGTATTAAGCAGCAAACAACCAAACAAATCCTATAAAGCTTCAGCTACTCAACGTGCCTCGGGGCGGTCGAGAGAAAACTCTTCAAAATCTCAATCGAGTTCGGCTTTTGTTCTGCAAAGTGAGCCGGCCTCGCCAAGGCTGGGTTTTAGGTTCTGGACCAATTAATTTGGTTGCCGTCATCCCGCCTGCGTGATTCATACCCGTGAGTTTCAGGGGTATAACATGAGCAATCTATTCTGGTTGACTGACGAGCAGATGGCGCGGCTTCAGCCTTACTTTCCAAAGAGCCATGGTAAGCCGAGGGTTGATGATCGACGCGTTTTGAGTGGAATTATCTTCATCAATCGCAATGGGTTACGCTGGTCCGATGCGCCGCGCGAATATGGGCCGCCAAAGACACTGTACAATCGCTGGAAACGATGGAGCGATATGGGTGTGTTCGCTCGGATCATGAACGGGTTGGCTGCGCAGGGAACCGATCATAAGACCATCATGATTGACGCAACATACCTCAAAGCGCACCGCACGGCTTCCAGCCTGCGGTTGAAAAAGGGGGGCGTGGCAGGCTGATAGGGCGCACCAAGGGTGGCATGAATACGAAACTGCACGCTGTTACTGACAGTCTGGGACGCCCCATCCGCTTCTTCATATCCGCTGGGCAGGTGAGCGATTACACGGGCGCCAGGACTCTGGTGAACAGTCTGCCACCGGCTGACTGGCTGCTGGGAGATCGAGGCTATGACGCCGACTGGTTCCGCGAAGCCCTTAATGACAGGGGAATAAGGCCCTGTATCCCAGGTCGAAAGTCACGCGACAAGCCTGTCCGATACGACAAGCGCCGCTACAAACGACGCAACCGCATTGAGATCATGTTCGGACGCCTGAAGGATTGGCGGCGCGTCGCCACCCGATATGACAGATGCCCAAAGGTATTCCTCTCGGCCATCGCTCTCGCTGCAACGGTCCTATTCTGGCTGTAAATCAATGAGTCTGGAACCTA
>NZ_JBXWPK010000033.1:0-4448 GCF_059611825.1 Ruegeria sp. CDSA221 | reverse complement strand
ATGACGGATATTAAGCGCACGCCTTTGCATGGTTTGCATGTTGAGTTGGGTGGGAAGTTGGTTGATTTTGCGGGCTGGGAGATGCCTGTGCAGTATCCCTTGGGGATTATGGGTGAGCATGCGCAGTGTCGTGAGAAGGCGGCGGTGTTTGATGTGTCTCATATGGGTCAGGTGATCCTGCGGGGTGAGGATGTTGGTGCCAAGCTTGAGGCTCTGTGCCCGCAGGCCTATGCGACATTGAAGCCTGGCAAGGCGCGGTATGGATTTTTCACCAATTCGGATGGCGGGATCATGGATGATCTGATCGTGTCGAATGCGGGGGATCACTTCTTTGTGGTGGTGAACGCGGCGCTGCGTCATCAGGATATTCCGCATATGCGCGCCAATCTGGACGGGGTTGAGGTGAGCGAGATCTTTGACCGCGCGCTTGTTGCGGTGCAGGGACCGAAGGCCGAGGATGTGGTGGGTGCGCTTTGCCCTGCGGCGCGGGATCTGAAGTTCATGGAAACCGTTGTTGCCGACATCCTGGGGGCCGAATGCCGGATCTCGCGTCTGGGCTATACCGGCGAGGACGGGTACGAGATCTCGATCCCCGAGGACCGTGCGATAGAAATCACCAAGGCCTTCCTGGCGCATGAGGATTGCGAGGCGGCGGGCCTGGGCGCGCGCGACAGCCTGCGGCTGGAGGCGGGGCTGTGCCTGTATGGCAATGACATCGACCAGGGCACCTCGCCGATCGAGGCCAGCCTGGGTTGGGCGATCCAGAAACGCCGCAAGGAAGAGGGCGGGTTCCCGGGGGCCGACCGCATTCAAAAAGAACTGGCCGAGGGTCCCGCGCGCAAGCTGGTGGGCATCAAGCCGGAAGGCCGGGCACCGGCGCGTCAGGGCGTGGACATTCAGTGCGCGCAGGGCAATACAATCGGTCAGATCACCTCGGGCGGGTTTGGCCCGACGGTCGGTGGACCTGTGGCGATGGGCTATGTGGCGGCGGATCATGCCGAACCGGGTACGGCGGTGAACCTGATCATCCGGGGCAAGCCGCAACCGGCACAGATTGTGGCCACCCCCTTTGTCACCCAGAATTACAAGCGTTGAAGTCAGGAGAGAGACAACATGGCAACCTATTATTCCGAAGAGCACGAATGGCTGACCGTCGAGGGTGATACCGCGACGCTGGGCATCACCAAACACGCGGCTGAACAGCTGGGCGACGTGGTGTTCGTGGAACAGCAGGAAGCAGGCGACGAGTTCGAGAAGGGTGGCGAGATTGGCGTGATCGAATCCGTCAAGGCGGCGTCCGAGCTTTATGCGCCGGTTGATGGCGAGATCGTCGAGGTCAATGAGGCGCTGGCCGACAATCCGGGCGCGCTGAACGACGACCCCGAGGGCGAGGCCTGGATCTACAAGATCAAGATCACGGATGCGTCGCAGCTGGAAGATCTGATGGACGAAGCCGGCTACAAGGCCTTCATCGGGTAACTTCAATTCCGGGGCCCTGAAACCGGACCCCGGGCTTCATCTTTTTCCAAATACTCCCGCCGGAGGCATCTGCCAGAGCGGCTGGGCGAGACATTCCTTGAGGAGCGCTACACATGGCCTTCAAACTCACCGATTACGAAGCCTATGACTTTGCCAACCGTCGCCATATCGGGCCCAGCCCGACCGAGATGCGCGACATGCTCAAGGTGATCGGCTTCACGACGCTGGATCAGCTGATTGACGCCACCGTCCCCCCTGCGATCCGGCAGAAGGAAGCGCTGGACTGGGGTCCGGCGATGACCGAGCGCGATGCGCTGTTCCACATGAAAGAGGTGGCGAGCAAGAACAAGGTTCTGACCTCGCTGATTGGTCAGGGCTATTACGGCACCACCACGCCTGCGCCGATCCTGCGCAATATCCTGGAAAACCCGGCCTGGTACACGGCGTACACGCCTTATCAGCCCGAGATCAGCCAGGGCCGGCTTGAGGCGCTGCTGAACTTCCAGACCATGGTCAGCGATCTGACCGGGCTGGACGTGGCCAACGCATCCCTGCTGGACGAAGCAACCGCTGCTGCCGAGGCGATGGCGATGGCCAAGCGCGGTGGCCGGTCCAAGGCCAATAACGCGGCTTTCTTCGTCGATAAAAACTGCCACCCGCAGACCATTGCGGTGATCAAAACCCGCGCCGAGCCTCTGGGCATCGATGTACAGGTGGCTGATCCGGATACGATGGACGCGGGCGCGGTGTTTGGCGCGATCTTCCAGTATCCCGGCACGCATGGACATGTGCGCGACTTCACCGCCGAGATCGCGGCGCTGCATGAACATAAAGCCATTGCCATCGTTGCCGCCGACATCCTGTCGCTGGCACTGCTGAAATCCCCCGGCGAGATGGGCGCGGATATCGCCATCGGTTCGACCCAGCGCTTTGGCGTGCCGATGGGCTATGGCGGCCCGCACGCGGCCTATATGGCGACCACCGACAAGCTGAAGCGGTCGATGCCCGGCCGGATCATCGGCGTCAGCATCGACAGCCGGGGCAACAAGGCCTATCGCCTGGCGCTGCAGACCCGCGAACAGCATATCCGCCGCGAGAAGGCCAACTCGAATGTCTGCACCGCGCAGGCGCTGCTGGCCGTCATTGCGTCGATGTATGCGGTTTATCACGGCCCTGATGGCATCAAGGCCATCGCGCAATCGGTGCACCGCAAGACCTCGCGTCTGGCCGCCGGTCTGGAAGAGGCGGGCTTTGCCGTGGAACCGGAAGTGTTCTTTGACACCATCACGGTCGAGGTCGGCCATCTGCAGAATGTCGTGATGGAGGCCGCCGTGGCCCGCGGCGTCAACCTGCGCAAGGTCGGCGACAGCAAGGTCGGCATCAGCCTGGACGAACAGACCCGGCCCGAGACCATCGAGGCCGTCTGGGGTGCCTTCGGCATCGATCGGGCGGATGACAGCTCGAACAAGCAATACCGCCTGCCGGATTACGCGCTGCGTGAAAGCGAATATCTGACCCACGAGATCTTCCACAAGAACCGGGCCGAGGCCGAGATCACGCGCTATATGCGCCGTCTGGCCGACCGCGACCTGGCGTTGGACCGGGCGATGATCCCGCTGGGGTCGTGCACGATGAAGCTGAACGCCACGATCGAGATGATCCCGGTCACCTGGCCCGAGTTCGGCAATCTGCACCCGTTCTGCCCCGAAGATCAGGCACAGGGCTATCACGAGATGATTGCCGATCTGAACGACAAGCTGTGCCAGATCACCGGCTATGACGCGATCTCGCAGCAGCCCAACTCGGGCGCGCAGGGCGAGTACGCAGGCCTGCTGACCATCCGCAACTATCACTTCGCCCGCGGCGAAGGGCATCGCAATGTCTGCCTGATCCCCACTTCGGCCCATGGCACCAACCCGGCCTCGGCCCAGATGGTGGGCTATCAGGTGGTGCCGGTGCAAGCGGATGAGAAGGGCAACATTGATGTCGCCGATTTCCGCGCCAAGGCGGAAAAGCATTCTGACCATCTGGCCGCCTGCATGATTACCTACCCGTCGACCCATGGCGTGTTCGAGACCACCGTCCAGGAGGTCTGCCAGATCACCCATGATCACGGCGGTCAGGTCTATATCGACGGCGCCAACATGAACGCCATGGTCGGCCTGTCGCGTCCTGGTGACATTGGTGGCGACGTCAGCCACCTGAACCTGCACAAGACCTTCTGCATCCCGCATGGCGGTGGCGGCCCCGGCATGGGTCCGATCGGCGTCAAGGCGCATCTGGAGGAACACCTGCCCGGCCACCCGGAATACGGCACCGCCGTCGGTCCGGTCTCGGCGGCACCGTTTGGGTCTCCGTCGATCCTGCCGGTCAGCTGGGCCTATGTGCTGCTGATGGGCGGTGCGGGTCTGACCCAGGCCACGAAAGTGGCGATCCTGAACGCCAACTATATCGCGGCCCGGCTGCAGGACGCCTATCCGATCCTGTACACCTCGGAAACAGGCCGGGTGGCGCATGAATGTATCCTTGACACCCGTCCTCTGGATGAGGCGGCCCATGTCAGCGTCGACGATGTGGCCAAGCGTTTGGTCGATTCCGGCTTCCACGCGCCCACCATGTCCTGGCCGGTGGCCGGAACCCTGATGGTCGAGCCCACCGAGTCGGAACCCAAGGACGAGCTGGATCGCTTCTGCGACGCCATGCTGTCCATCCGGGCCGAGGCGCAGGACATCATCGACGGCAAGATCGATGCGGAGAACAACCCGCTGAAAAACGCCCCCCATACGGTGCGCGATCTGGTCGGCGACTGGGACCGCCCATACACCCGCGAACAGGCCTGCTTCCCCCCGGGCTCCATGGGCGTCGACAAATACTGGTCCCCCGTAAACCGCGTCGACAACGCATACGGTGACCGAAACCTCATCTGCACATGCCCACCAATGGACGCTTACGAAGAAGCCGCAGAGTAA
>NZ_JBXWPK010000032.1:0-5106 GCF_059611825.1 Ruegeria sp. CDSA221 | reverse complement strand
CACCGCCCCGTCAGCAGCCTCGGCCAAGGTCGCTGACGGGGGCAGCATAGCAAAGTGGCGATACAGAAGGCTCAGGATGCATTGATTTTCGCTGCGCTGCGTGATTCACGGCTCCAAAAACGGAGCGATGACATGAACGACCTCTATTGGCTGACAGACGAGCATATGGCCATGCTTTCCCCTTTCTTCCTGAAGTCGCACGGTAGGCCACGGGTCGATGATAGAAGGGTGCTGAGCGGGATTATCTTCATCAATCGCAATGGGTTGCGTTGGCGAGATGTGCCCTGGGAATCCGGACCTAAAAAGACGCTCTACAGCCGGTGGAAGCGTTGGAGCGAGAAAGGCATCTTCGCACGGATGATGGCTGGTCTGGCTGCCGAGCATGGTGAAAAGAAGATGTTCATGATCGACGCCACATATCTAAAAGCCCATCGCACGGCGTCCAGCTTGGGCATCAAAAAGGGGGGCATGGCCGCCTGATTGGCAGAACCAAGGCGGCATGAATACCAAGCTGCATGCTATTTGTGATAGCTAAGGTCGCCCGCTCAACCTGTTTGTTGCTGCCGGGCAAGTCAGCGATTACATCGATGCTCGGGCTCTGCTCAGCAGCATATTAAACGTGGATTGGCTGCTCGGGGATCGCGGCTATGACGCCGACTGGTTCCGTGAAGCGCTAAAAGACAAAAGGATACGCGCCTGCATCCCAGGCCGTATGCAACGCAAGACACCGGTCAAATACGATAAGCGAAAGTACAACGTCGCAACCGGATCGAGATCATGTTCGGCAGGCTCAAGGATTGGAGGCGCGTGGCGACACGCTATGACCGTAGTCCCAAGGTCTTCCTCTCAGCCTTCGCACTCGAGGCAACCGTTATGTACTGGTTATGAATCTTGACCCTAAGTAGAATTGGTCAAGTTGAGAACTCTGTCGGTTTCAGCGCCAAGCCTTGTTGCAACAAACGTCATTGAGCCGCCTGGCGCTCTTTTTCCGGCCAGAATTCATCTACCACGACATATGCGATGATTACAAAGAAGGCGGCGCTGGCAACTTGCAAAACTCGAATGATGCTCTTGACGTCAGCCTCGTCTGAAAACGGTGCAACCGACCCGCCGTATACAATCAGAGCCGTTGTAATAGCAGAGCCGGCAGCGGCGGCGAGTGGGGCTTGAGATTTACCGAGTGCTCCGAGTGTCAGGCAAAAGAAAAAACACAGCAGAATGGGCGTTAGAATAACCGGAGCTATTACGTTTATCTCATAGCAAATGATGGATACTGCCGCCCCAAGAAGGTTTGCCGTCAGCATTGCTTTTGCAACTGTTTTGCCTGCAGCGGGCATTGCCGCAAGTTGCTGGCTCAGCAGGGCGACAAAAAACAAAACAAGTAGTGCAGATGCGCCGGAAACAAAAAACGCCAAGGCAAACGGCACTGTTACAAGCGACATCCTGACTATACGGCGATGTGGGTCGAAGTTCGGCGACGATGCGGCCTTCTTCTGGGCCGCTGTTTGAGGTTCGGCGGGGATCAACGCGAACATCAGTGTCGATACGAAGCCTGCGAACAGCAGGTTCAACGGTATCCAATACACGAGCACCAAAGCCAGGTCCTGTGATTGCAGAACCAGGTTCGGGATCATCAATGCTCCCATGAGAGCTATGACACCGGGTAATACTCCGGCGCCGGAAACTGACCACTTGAAAGACAGGATTATTCCAATCGCCACCAGCATCAGAAATACAAGCGGATATGGTGAGAAAATTGACGACACCAGAAACGAAATGAACATCAACCCAATAGAGAAGACAAAGAGCTTCGCAAATGCTGTCAAAGGCAATGCGGCAGGTGCTTGCAGAAAAAGGGCGGCGAACACCGCCCCAACGACGGCAAGCGGCCACCCAAGAAATAGGCCCAATGAAAAGACGCCGGTAACACCCAGCGCAAGCCGGGTGACAGAGCTTTGGTCCTCAGTACGCATAGGACAGAATTGAAACCACGCGGATGTAGGTGCGACCTACGAGGTTCAGCAACGAGTTGTCGCTTAGGTACATGATCACATCGGCTTGCCCATTCAGTTGAAAGCGAAGGTCATCTTCGGCGCTTCCGGCTTCATAGCCAGGTAAAACGATCCTGACTGGGAATCTCTCAGGCTCGCGCAAAAAACCTTTAGTGCTTGGAGGGCTCGCCAATTGCCCGGGCACATCACCGCCGCTTAGGGAAACCGCCGAACTAAAGCTCTCAATGACGCCCGGAATAACCTGACCTGGATGCATGTCCAACACTACATCAACCGGAGACCCTATCGAGGCTCTTCCTAGGTTGTTCTCGGAAAAATACGCCTCAATCCAGACGTCAGTTGCGTCCAGAAACGTCAACAGATCCTGACCGGATCGCGCATATGTTCCGGGGGCTATCAGCAAATTAGAGATGACACCTGTCGCCGGAGCGCGCAACTCAGTCCACTCAAGGTTAAGCTCTGCATCCGCCAAGGCGGCCAACGCGCGCTGGATTTTCGGGTTTTCGATTCCGTCGTCACCAAGTCTCTGTTTTGCTTTTTCCAGATCTGCGTTTGCGTTCTCATAGTTTGCCTCGGACTCTGCCAGTTGCCCTCGCGCATCATCGGCCTTTGAGACGGCAATCAACCCTTTCTTTTCGAGCGCAAATACGCGTTCTGTTTGAATGCGCATCGTATCCAGATCGCTCTGCGCCCTTGCCAGTTTGGCCTGTGCCGCTCTTACTTCTGCCGAAGATGCGCCCACTTCTTGAGTGGCTGCTTCGAGATCAGCTTCCGCTTTGTCGCGCTGAATCTCATAGGGTCGCGAGTCGATCCGGACAAGGACATCTCCGGCCGATACAATCTGACCATTTTCGACCAATACTTCAGTCACGGTGCCAGTCACCTGCGGGACGATCTGGGTCGCCACGGCTTTTACTCTGGCGTTCCCGGTAAATGGCGTTTTCCGATCAGCGACCAAATACCAGACAAGGAAAATCAGAATGACAGCCAGGGTTGTCCATATCGTTTTCCTCATTTCGTCGTACCATCAGCAACGCCCTCGGCTTCGGGCGAGGTATCAATCCAAACCTTGAACAGCTCATAGAAGACAGCAAAGAGAACCGGCCCCATAAAGACGCCGATCAAACCGTACGCCATCATACCTCCGAGAACACCGATGAGGATGACCAACATAGGAGTCTCGAGGCCTTTTGAGATGAACACGGGTCTTAGGAAACTGTCCATTATAGTGACGGGAACAGCCAGTATGGTGAAGATCAAAGCAGTTCCGCCGGACATGGAACTCCATGCGTAGATAATTACCGGTATAAGAACCAATCCGGGCCCGATTTGGATAATCGAGAGTATCAGGCAGATGAATGCCAACGTGGCGGCCGAAGAAATCCCAAACAAAGCCAACAGTATCCAAACGCAGACCGCTTGAATGGCAGCTACGCCAATCACGCCTTTTGTAACGTTCCGAATTGTTGCGCCTGCCAGTGTTACGAATTCTCCACCGCGCGGAGCGAAAACACGGTTGGCAAAGCGCTGAAGACCCTGGACCATATTTGGCCCGGGGCTGAACAACGCCCCCATAATCAATACGGACAGAGCTAAGCCAAGAAGCCCGATGCCGATGCCCAACACCTTTCCAAACAGCGACTTGGTGATCTCAAGGATTTGCGCGCCATATTTCGTAAGCGCGCCGTCAAGATTGCGCTCAAACATCCCCCAGACATCGGAAATTTTGTCTCCAACCAATGGCAATTCCTTGAGGCCCTCGGGCGCAGGGGGGACTTTCAACTCACCCTTGTCAGCTTGTTCCGCGAATTCAGCCCCTAGTTCTGCAGCACCAGACACCGCAGTTGCGACAGGCCCGAGGGTCAGAACAAGGCCCAGCAAAACCAAGATCGTTGTGGCAAGCTTTTTCCGACCTCCCAGCTTGGACTGCAGCCAATCAAATGTCGGGTAAAGCGCCACACAGAGGATAGTTGCCCAGATAACCACGCTTGCAAGCGGGGCCACCATGACCAGAGCGCTGTAGAGAAATAGTCCGAGAAAGAGCAATCGTATCGCTAGATCGACAATCTTTGCGTCCTGTGTCTTTTCCATTCCATCCCTCCATATATTTTTTTGAATGTTATACTCAAAAAACATAATATGTATATTTTTTTGAGTTTTAGTGATCATCTATCAGCTTGAAGGCGCAAATGAATCCAGGCCGCGGTTTGAGATGCACAGACGGGCCAATGCCTGTGCAGGAACTCGGTTTGGCTCATTTGAGTGCAGTCTATTAGTCCGCTTTTTTGTCGTCTTGGGACAAGATTGTATCTGCCACTGTGGTCGCCGCGGTCACGAAGACACCGAGGCCCACGATGATGTAAATCATTGTGAAGATCTTCCCTGCCGCGGTTTCAGGTGAGAAGTCACCAAACCCTACGGTCGAAATTGTCACTACAGAAAAGTAGATTGAGTCGAGCCAACTCCAACCCTCGACAAAGTGGTAAAAGACCGAGGCCCATAAAATCATTCCAACCGTGAAGGCAAGAATGCCTTTCACTCTACCGTCTTTGAAAGCGACGCCTATCCCACGTGTTATTCTAGTTAGTGAGTTCATCCTGTCCTCGTCGTTTGAAGAATTCACATATAACAGTAATTAGATAAATGTGGGAAATCGAAGAAATCTGGCTGCCAATAGCTTGGGAATGCGTCGAGCCGCTGAAGTCGCAACCCCTGCAACGTGTCCAGTTCTGGTCGGTCAAACTCGCTTCAAGCCAGCTGATTGGAAGCTGGGTCAGCGGTACAAAAGTTATTTTGTCATCTACCCGTGATTTAGCTGTCCGACCAAATCAGCGAGAGTTATCAGCTGTACGGTCAAGATCATTCAGAGGTCGGGAAATTTACCGACCATATAATCCATTAACCTAACAAATAAATGGTTTAGGTTGCCCAAGGTATGAATCGGAACATTAGGAGAAAAGCGTGCGGTACGTTGCAAAAGGTGTATTTGTTTGTTGCGCTGTCGCGTTTGTGGCTGTGTGTCAATCCCGGCGCAAAATGGGTCAGTTTCCCGGTGTAAAATTGGACAGTTTGGTTGGGAGTTAGCTGCGCCTTG
>NZ_JBXWPK010000031.1:0-5490 GCF_059611825.1 Ruegeria sp. CDSA221 | reverse complement strand
TGGTAGCCCGTAGGGGAATCGAACCCCTCTTTCCAGGTTGAAAACCTGGCGTCCTAACCGATAGACGAACGGGCCACGCTAGCTTGTGGGGGGCCTTTTACGGTTTCACTCTGACCCCCGCAAGCCGAAAAACGCAGGGTTGTGAAAGTTTTTTGCGGTGGCGAATGCGGCCTTAGATCGCTTCGGCGGCATCTTCCAATCTGAGTTGTACGGTTTGCCGTCCACCCCATGTGTTTACCTCAAGTCGTCCGGCGAAATGAAAGCGCGCGCCGCCGTGATTGGTCAGCCGTTCCCCCATTGGTCCGTCAAAGGCGCCAAACGCAATGGCATCCAACCCGGCACCCACCCCGTCCGATAGCGACAGCTTCAGATGGGAGTCGCCGACCCGCTTGGCAAAGCGCACCTGTAAGTCCGGAAAGGCATACCGCGGAGCCGGAGCACTGGCGCCGAAAGGCCCTGCTTTTTCAATCTGTTCAATCAGATCGACAGTGGCCGCGCCGGGCATAAGTGCGCCTTCCAGTTTCAGGTCAGCAGGGCCGGTTTGACCTGCCCCTTGTTTTGCCAGCAATTCGCTGAGCCGTTCCATCGCCGGTTCCAGCTGATCACGCATGACCGTCAGGCCAGCCGCCATCTTGTGGCCGCCGCCCTTGACCAACAGACCTTCCGCAGCCAGCCGCTGAATCGAAGCGCCCAGATCGACACCGCTCACGGATCGGCCCGATCCTTTGCCCTCATCCCCGTCCAGACCGATGACGATGGCCGGGCGGTTTGCGGTTTCTTTGAGGCGCGACGCGACGATGCCGACAACGCCCGGATGCCAGCCTTCCTCGGCCGCCCAGACCAAGGGCGCATCAAGGCCGCGTTCTTCGGCCTGTTCCATGGCGGCTGCCCGAACCGCATTTTCAATATCGCGCCGCTCGGTGTTCAACTCGTCCAGCCGTTGGGACAGAGCCTCTGCTTCATGGGTTGAATCGGTGCTGAGCAGCCGGGCACCCAGATCGGCCTGGCCGATCCGGCCCCCTGCGTTGACGCGCGGGCCCAGCATGAACCCCAGATGATAGCTGTTGGGCGCGGAATCCATCCGCGCCACATCCGACAGCGCCACCAGACCCGGTCTTTGTCGTTGCGCCATGACCTTCAGCCCCTGACGCACGAGCGCACGGTTTGCACCGATCAACGGGGCCACATCCGCCACTGTGGCCAGCGCCACAAGATCCAGCATGGCAATCAGGTCAGGCCCTTTTGCACCCGCTTCGCGCAATTGCCGTCCGGCCTCGACCAGCATCAGGAACACGACGGCGGCGGCACAAAAATAGCCAAGATCGCCGCTTTCGTCCTGTCTGTTCGGGTTCACCACGGCCACGCAATCGGGCAAAGTTTCACCACCAAGGTGGTGGTCCAGGACGATGACATCGGCCCCCTTTGCGGCGGCGATGGGTTCATGGCTGAGGGTTCCGCAATCGACGCAGATAATCAGGTCATGCGCGGCGGCCAGTTCCTGCATCGCCGGGACATTGGGGCCATAGCCCTCATCAATCCGGTCAGGCACATAGAGCGTCGCCTGCAGGCCCATCTGACGCAACCACGTGAGTAGCAGAGCAGCCGAGCTGCCGCCATCCACGTCATAATCGGCAAAGATCGCAATGCGCTGCTTTAGACGGACCGCAGTCAGAAATCGCGTTGCAGCGGTTTCCATGTCTTTCATCGCGCGCGGATCGGGCAACAGCTCTTTCAGCTTGGGTTCTAGAAATCCCGGAGCTTCCATTGCTGGAACACCGCGCCGGGCCAGAACCTGACAGACGGCCCGAGGCAATCCGGCTTGTTGTACCAGCATCTCGGTCGCGCGCTCTACATCCGCCGAGGGGCCGACCCATCGACGTGCAGACAGTGAATGTTCAACCCCAAGAAAGCTCATGTCCTGCCCCTGATGTGCCAAGGCCGGACCCTCGCGGACCCGGCCTTATCATTTCTATGGATAGCCCTGCACGATGGTCAGGCGCAAGAACTTAGCCGTCGCTATGCGACCACGTCGGCGTGCGGTAGGACATGCGCCGAACCGACCCGGTTTTCGACCGCATCAGCAGAGTGGTGGTTTCAACCCAGCCCGGCTCGCGCTTGATACGCGGCAGCAAAGAGCCGCCGGTGACGCCGGTTGCGGCAAAGATCACATCGGCGGTTACCATCTCATCGCGCGAATAGATGCGGTCCAGATCGGTGATGCCCGCTTTGGCTGCGCGGCCGCGTTCGTCATCATTGCGGAACAGCAGGCGACCAAAGATCTGCCCGCCCATACATTTCAGCGCTGCGGCGGCCAGAACACCTTCGGGTGCGCCGCCTTGGCCCATATACATGTCGATCCCGGTGACTTCGCTTTCGGCGCAGTGCATGACGCCAGCAACATCACCATCGGTGATCAGGCGGATAGATGCACCGGTTTCGCGAACTTCGGCAATCATAGCCTCATGCCGAGGGCGTTCCAGAATGCAGACGGTAATGTCGGCAGGCTCGCAATCCTTGGCCTTGGCCAGCGCTTCGACACGCTCGCGCGGGCTCATGTCCAGGCTGACAACGCCTTCGGGGAAGCCCGGGCCAACGGCCAGTTTGTCCATATAGACGTCCGGCGCATGCAGCATTGATCCGCGCGGACCCATCGCAATGACAGTCAACGCGTTGGGCATGTCCTTGGCGGTCAGCGTGGTGCCTTCCAGCGGGTCCAGCGCGATGTCGACGCCGGGACCATTGCCGGACCCGACCTCTTCGCCAATGTACAGCATCGGCGCTTCGTCGCGCTCGCCTTCACCGATCACGACAACACCGGCGATATCCAGCAGGTTCAACTGTTCGCGCATGGCATTCACAGCAGCCTGGTCAGCGGCCTTTTCATCGCCCCGTCCAACCAGCGACGCCGAAGCAAGCGCAGCCTGTTCCGCAACCCGCGCCAGGCCCAGAGACAACAGGCGGTCATTGAAATCGATCTTGGCAGCACTCATTTTCACTATCCTCAGGTCAGTATCGGCGTCTTGTCCGGCATAGCCTGCGTATCGTGCAGGCCGCAAGGGTCAAACCTCTTCAATCCGCAAAGCAACCGGTGTGCCCGAAACAACATCGGTCTCGTGCAGGCCCAGCAAGGCGACATCCAGCGTGGCTCGGGTGGTTTTGTGGGTAACTATCAGAACCGGCGCGGTGCTTTCCGCATGAGCGTATTGGCGCATGCGATCAATCGAGACCCCGGCATCGCCCAGGATGGCCGCAATTTTGGCCAAGGCGCCGGGTTTGTCCAGCAGACCCAGACGCAGATAATAGGGGGCAGGGCGACCAGTCAGCGCTGGCACTGCGTCCTGCAAAGAACTGGCAGGGCGGCCGAAGGTCGGAATCTGAAGCCCACGTGCCAGATCGCAGACATCGCCCATCACCGCGCTGGCCGTTGGACCCTCGCCTGCTCCGGGGCCACGCAGAACAACCTGCTCGACCGCGTCGCCTTCGATCACCACCATATTGGTGCCGCCTTCAAGCTGGCCCAGGGGCGAGTCACTGGGCACCAGACACGGCTGCATCCGCTGTTCAAGCCCCCGTGCCGTGCGCTGAGCCACGCCCAACAGTTTGATCCGGTATCCCATGTCATGGGCCTGGTCGATGTCATCCAGACTGATCTGCTGAATGCCTTCGATCTCGATCCCGTCGAAATTCGGTTTGGTGCCGAATGCGATTGAGGCAAGCAGCGCCAGTTTATGGGCGGCGTCTATCCCGCCCACATCCAGATTTGGATCGGCTTCAAGGTAACCCAGCTGCGCGCATTCGTCGAACAGGGCGTTATATCCCTGCCGCTGCGATTGCATCCGGGTCAGGATATAGTTGCAGGTGCCGTTCATCACTCCCATGACGCGGGTGATTTCGTTGCCCGCAAGTCCTTCGGTCAGGGATTTGATCACTGGAATGCCGCCAGCCACGGCCGCTTCGAAGCGGATCACACGGCCCGCGGCTTCGGCCATTTCGGCCAGTTCCTGACCGTGAATGGCCAACAGGGCCTTGTTGGCGGTGACGACATCCTTACCACTGGCTAGCGCCGCTTCGACCGAGGCTTTGGCAGGTCCGTTTTCCCCGCCCATCAGTTCAACAAAAACATCAATATCGTCGCGCTGCGCCAAAGCGACAGGGTCAGTTTCCCAGGCATAATCCGACAGGTTCACACCGCGATCCTTGCCAGCGTCACGCGCGGAAACCGCTGTGATCTGGATGGGACGACCCGTTCGTGCCTGCAGCAGGTCGGCATGGCGGCGCACGATCCTGACGACACCCACACCAACAGTTCCCAAGCCCGCAATTCCAAGCCGCAGCGCCTGTGTCATCCTGTGGGTTCCTTTCCGCTCGATAATCCTAATCTGGGGTGTTTCCCCGTTCCCGCTGCCTTAGCGGGTTCGGCGCCGAGGCGCAATCCGCGACACCCATGCCGGGCCACAGAAAACCTGAGGATTAATTGGTCTGAGCGTTTTGCAATGCCGTTGCCTTTTTCTTCAACGCCTTGCTGCGGTCGGTCAATTCACTTTCGACCTCTGCCGCTTCGTACAGCGGGTCAACAGGCACAGCGAAAACATCTGCCAGTGGGGTTAATTTGGGGTAGGGGGCCGATTGCACATTTGGCCCTTCGCGGTCTTTCAGCTCGGGAAAATTGGTGCATCCCAGGCAGAGCAAAACTAGGGGCAGAAGAAGAAGGGGCTTCATGATGAAACCTTATTGTGGCAACTGGCATCGGTGATGCACTTTTTGTCCGGTCGTTTCAAGCGGGCTTCTATCTGAACATCCGTTCAGATATGGTGGATACATGGCACGTACACAAGGCTCACACTCGGACATTACCGGCCCGCGTATCCGGCAGGCAGCGCTTCGGCTTTTCGCGCGCCATGGGTATGCTGCTGTTTCCATGCGGAAAATTGCGAGCGAGGTTGGGGTGCAGGCCGGGGCATTGTACAATTACACCCCGGATAAGCAGAGCCTTCTGTTCCGTTTGATGCGCGACCATATGCAGGATTTGTTGTCCGCCTATGGCGAGCAAAAGCAAACTGGCGATCCGCAGGTTGCTTTGCGTCGGTTTGTCGGATTTCATATCCGGTTCCACCTGCAGCGCCCTGACGAGGTATTCATCGCCTATATGGAACTTCGGAACCTCACGCCCGAAAACTTCGCCGAAATAGAGGATCTGCGCCGCAAGTATGAAGACGGGCTTGAAGCCATTTTGCGCGAAGGTCAGCGGGCGGGTATCTTTGCGGTCGCGGATACGAAGATTGCAACATTGGCGGTCATCGCCATGCTGAACGGCGTCATGACGTGGTATCGCGCCGGTGGGCGGCTTTCGCTGGACGAGGTTGAAGCCGTCTATTGGGACATGGTCCGAAAGGCGATGACTGCTTGAGGGGCAGTCAATGTGCCGGCCGAATAAACGTCCCGTTGCGCAATTCGCGAAAAGCCTGTTCCAGCTCGGTCCGGGTGTTCATG
>NZ_JBXWPK010000030.1:0-2500 GCF_059611825.1 Ruegeria sp. CDSA221 | reverse complement strand
GTGGAGAGGGAAACAACCCTGACCTACAGCTAAGGCCCCCAATTCATGGCTAAGTGGGAAAGCAGGTGGGACGACCAAAACAACCAGGAGGTTGGCTTAGAAGCAGCCATCCTTTAAAGATAGCGTAACAGCTCACTGGTCTAAATAAGTTGTCCTGCGGCGAAGATGTAACGGGGCTCAAGCCATGAGCCGAAGCTTAGGATGCCGTAAGGCATGGTAGCAGAGCGTAGTGTGACATAAGACTTTATCTGTATTGCCGCTGGTTATGCGGCGCGGGCAACCGCGCTCAAGTAGCCGAATAGGCGGTAGCGCAGATATAAGTCTTTTCGATGAAGCCGGCGCGTGAGCGATCCGGTGGAGAGATCACTAGTGAGAATGATGACATGAGTAGCGACAAAGAGTGTGAGAGACACTCTCGCCGAAAGTCCAAGGGTTCCTGCTTAAAGCTAATCTGAGCAGGGTAAGCCGGCCCCTAAGCCGAGGCCGAAAGGCGTAGGCGATGGGAACTAGGTTAATATTCCTAGGCCGTGGAGTGGTGACGGATCTCAGAGGTAGTTCATCCTTATCGGATTGAATGGGCTGCTGAGAGGTTCCTGGAAATAGCCCTCCTATAAGACCGTACCCTAAACCGACACAGGTGGACTGGTAGAGAATACCAAGGCGCTTGAGAGAACGATGTTGAAGGAACTCGGCAAAATACCTCCGTAAGTTCGCGAGAAGGAGGCCCGGTTCCTAGGCAACTAGGGGCTGGGGGCACAAACCAGGGGGTGGCGACTGTTTATTAAAAACACAGGGCTCTGCGAAGTCGCAAGACGACGTATAGGGTCTGACGCCTGCCCGGTGCCTGAAGGTTAAAAGGAGAGGTGAGAGCCTTGAATTGAAGCCCAGGTAAACGGCGGCCGTAACTATAACGGTCCTAAGGTAGCGAAATTCCTTGTCGGGTAAGTTCCGACCTGCACGAATGGCGTAACGACTTCCCCGCTGTCTCCAACATCGACTCAGCGAAATTGAATTGCCTGTCAAGATGCAGGCTTCCCGCGGTTAGACGGAAAGACCCCGTGCACCTTTACTACAGCTTCGCACTGGCATCAGGATTGTGATGTGCAGGATAGGTGGTGGGCTTTGAAGCAGAGACGCAAGTCTCTGTGGAGCCTCCCTTGAGATACCACCCTTCGCACTCTTGATGTCTAACCGCGGTCCGTTATCCGGATCCGGGACCCTGCGTGGCGGGTAGTTTGACTGGGGCGGTCGCCTCCTAAAGCGTAACGGAGGCGCGCGAAGGTTGGCTCAGAGCGGTCGGAAATCGCTCGTTGAGTGCAATGGCAGAAGCCAGCCTGACTGCGAGACTGACAAGTCGAGCAGAGTCGAAAGACGGCCATAGTGATCCGGTGGTCCCGAGTGGAAGGGCCATCGCTCAACGGATAAAAGGTACGCCGGGGATAACAGGCTGATACTGCCCAAGAGTCCATATCGACGGCAGTGTTTGGCACCTCGATGTCGGCTCATCTCATCCTGGGGCTGGAGCAGGTCCCAAGGGTACGGCTGTTCGCCGTTTAAAGAGGTACGTGAGCTGGGTTTAGAACGTCGTGAGACAGTTCGGTCCCTATCTGCCGTGGGTGTAGGAGACTTGAGAGGAGTTGCCCCTAGTACGAGAGGACCGGGGTGAACGATCCACTGGTGGACCTGTTGTTGCGCCAGCAGCAGTGCAGGGTAGCTATGATCGGACAGGATAACCGCTGAAGGCATCTAAGCGGGAAGCCCCCCTCAAAACAAGGTCTCCCTGAGGGCCGTGGAAGACCACCACGTCAATAGGCCGGAGATGTAAGCGCAGTAATGCGTTCAGTTGACCGGTACTAATCGCCCGATAGGCTTGATTTGATCCAGTAATGGAAAGACAAATCAAAAACATACACACCTTAGACTAACGATGGCTGTGTCGCGCCAAGCGGCACTGTTGATTGATTACACTACCGAGTGGCAACGCGCCTTTTGCACGCAAAAGACGCTGCCTGCCACCCGTCGCGCTTGCTACGCAAGTCGCAACGTGGGATTTTCCTCGGTTTGGTGGTCATAGCGCAAGTGAAACACCCGGTCCCATCCCGAACCCGGAAGTTAAGCACTGCCGCGCCAATGGTACTTGGGCTTAAGCCCCGGGAGAGTAGGTCACCGCCAAACCTAGAAAAATCCCAATTCTCTCTAAATGATACAATTACTTATTCGACCCCGGCCTCAAGTAGCGAAAGCGATAGGCCAACCTAGTGTCGCGGGATGGAGCAGCCCGGTAGCTCGTCAGGCTCATAACCTGAAGGTCGTAGGTTCAAATCCTACTCCCGCAACCAGGTCGAATAATATCAACACAGCCCGTTCAGACTACATTTGATCCACTGGATCAATTGCTTAACGTCTTCACCTCGTCAGGCTCATAACCTGAAGGCCAAAGGTTCAAACCCTACTCCAAAAAAGCAACTTTAGAACGAAAATTACAATTACTTACACGCCG
>NZ_JBXWPK010000029.1:0-6858 GCF_059611825.1 Ruegeria sp. CDSA221 | reverse complement strand
CACCGCCCCGTCAGCAGCCTCGGCCAAGGTCGCTGACGGGGGCAGCATAGCAAAGTGGCGATACAGAAGGCTCAGGACTCATAACCAGAATATGACTGTTGCGGCGAGAGCTATTGCAGATAGGAAGACCTTTGGGCACCGGTCATAGCGGGTTGCGACACGCCGCCAGTCTTTCAGTCGGCCAAACATGATCTCTATGCGGTTGCGCCTTTTGTATCGACGCTTGTCATATTTGACTGCTTTGCCGCGGGACTTTCGCCCAGGGATGCAGGGCGTTATTCCCATATCTACAAGGGCTTCGCGGAACCAATCCGCATCATACCCTCGGTCTCCCAATAACCAATCAGCTGCTGGGAAACTACTCACCAATGCTCTGGCTCCAGTGTAGTCGCTGACCTGACCGGCGGTAAGAAAGAACCGGATTGGTCGCCCAGCCGTGTCGGTCACGGCATGCAACTTCGTGTTCATACCGCCCTTTGTCCGTCCAATCAGACGTCCACGCCCCCTTTTTTTAGCCCCAGACTGGAGGCTGTGCGGTGCGCCTTGAGATAGGTCGCGTCAATGGAGATTGTTTTGTTGTCGGGCGCTTCAGCCGCCAGTCCGACCATGATCCGAGCAAATATGCCCATGTCGCTCCACCGTTTCCAGCGGTTGTAGAGTGTCTTCGGCGAGCCATACTCCGAAGGTGCATCACACCAGCGTAACCCATTGCGGTTTATAAATATAATACCACTCAATACACGCTTGTCATCAACGCGAGGTTTGCCCCGGCTCTTCGGGAAATACGGCGTAAGCCGCAGCATCTGATCGTCGCTCAACCAAAACAGATTACTCATCATGCCCCCAATCGTTTGGGTTCGTGAATCACACAGATCAGTCAAGCTCAATGCCGTTTATGGGTCCTGAGCCTAACCCCGAATTACCTCGACAGTACCGCCCAAAGTTTCGTCGAAAACAAATTGCAATGATGCCGGTTGAGCGACAGAACCAGTAACGCTACGATGATGGAATTGACGAGTTTTTTGTGAGGCAAATTTTTGAAAACAGTTGGATTGTATGTAGCTGCATTCCTTGTGTCGAATGGTTATGCGTTTGCACAAGATCTAGATCGCTGGCAAACCAAAGGGGCAGAAGCCAAAGTCTGCACCAAAGCGACAGGAGGATCGTGTGTATCACTTACCTGCGCGAGCGATGGTAATCTTCTGCTGCAAGTAAACGGAAGTGGTGTAGGACCTGGCCAGGGGCGGATCAGCGTAGATAGGCAAGCATTGGGGACAGGCAGATTTGATGGGCAAACCGGCACCGCGATGGTGTTATTAAACCCTCAATCAAATCAGCAAATCCTTTCGGCGATGGCAGTCGGATCGCAATTGCGCGTTGAAGTTGCTGGTGTCCCAGTTTCTGTTTCGCTGAGCGGTTCGTCCGGCGCGATTTCAAAGGTATTGCAGTTTTGCACGCGCCCAAACCCACCGGCTTTTGTAGGGCAAAATCCGGAATCGACATATCAGCGCTATGAAAACGAACAGGATATTTCGTTTTCAGAAGAAGTCGTTTGGAGCGCCTTTTCAAAACATCAAGGATTGGATGTATGGGGTGGCGACATCCGAACTGGTCTTCAGGATCCCAAGTTGAAGGGGATATCTGAGAACGCTTGCGCGAGGCTATGCCTGTCGACCAATGGGTGCGGCGCGTATACCTATAATCATAACGACGGTAAGGTCTGTTTTTTAAAAACGGGCGCGGCGCGTATGGTTGCTTATAATGGGGCGACAACTGGTGTGCGAAACAGTGGCGAAGTTGACAACCATCCTCCGGCCACCCGCGGCCCCCTTCCAGTCGTAAACGAGGGCGTTGCCTGGCGCAGCAATGAAACCTTTGAAGCCCATGCTGCACGGGTAGCTGAATTAGCTAAACCGCTTGCCGGAAGCTGCGCCGCCGAGCGCGAGGACTTAGCCTCTCTAGCCGCGGATTTCCAATTTCCCGGAAATGTAACCGAGGCCGTGGCAGGACAGTCGGAAACTCTCTCGTGGGCAAATAACACTTTAATAGAGCGAATTCCGGTGTGGTTAATCGTATCAAGTAAAGATCTTATACGTTTCGACCAAAGCCAAGCCATGGTGTTAGGGCCCAAATCTCCAAATCCTTTCGGCATTAAAACAACGAGCGGTGAAACCCGAGCGATGGTCTCGCTTTGGACCCGTGGCGCAGGAAGGGCAGGCAGCGTCAACTTTATTCCGCTCAGGGCGGGCAAGACAGATGTAAATGTTAGTCTTGTGGCCTGGCTTCGAGATTGCAACGAAGAGGTGGTCTTGAAGACCCAATCTTATGAAGTCGATGTGGATCCAGCACCGGCGTCGCTTGTGATCGGAACAACCGCGAGTCGTGCGGATATGGAACACAGCTTTGATATTCCAGTTTTTGACCGGAGGCTGGAATTCAGCGATCGCCGGTTTCGATTAACCACTCTCTCGGATGGGACAGAGATCATCGAGCGTGATGGCCACGAATTACGCTTGTCGCCTACCCAGCGTTTCCTTCTCGTGGGAGAAGAGGTGATCGACATTGTGGACGGTGTTACTTTGGCAGAGGTCCACGGGGCGTCGCATTGGATCGCGGGTGACAGCTATCTTTTCGGCACTGTCGCACCCTGGGGGTCCACCGATATTGCGTCTACTTTCGGGGCACGAAAGATTGTCGACGATCAGACACTGAGCCCGAGTTGTTGTGATGCCAATCCAGAGAACGCTCATTTCGCATTTGATTTAGAGAATGGATTGGTCACGCTGCGTGGCGGGCAGGGGCACTTTGTCGGCGCTATTCAAAGCCAGCCTTATGCAAATGAAAAAGCCGGGAACGGCTACGGGGCAGACAGTCATTGGATCGATCCGACACAGGTCGAGCTAATGTACAGCCTTGGTCCGGTGGCGCCGATCACGACGGCCATAGGGTTCAGTGCGCCTGATCTTAGACCAATTGGTTCGCTTCTCATTGAAGAGGCGATACCAACGGCCATCGAAGACAGCTCAGAAGCTGTGGTCGTGGCTTCTCTTCTGCGAGGCAACGGTGGTGCTGCGGTAAGTGCTTATGAGCGTATAGGCATCCCCTTGCTCGAGGGAGTGGCTGCCCGTCAACTTATTTCATCAGATGGCGCCGGGCCTGTTGTGGAGCGGATCATCGAACGTAGCGACGCTGAGATTTTGGAATTGCGAAATACGTTGGAGAATGTTGGTGAATCCACGGGCTGGGCCTTTGATCTTGTCCCGGAACCGCCAGCGCTTTTTTATGCGTCTGATTGCTTTCATTATCTGAAGCCGGGGGGAGGCGAAGAGGCTTCTATTACGGATCAGGCTGTTTTCGCTAAACAAGGCGCGCTTGCGCTACCTGAAACGATTGATCAAATCGCAGTCTTTGAATCAGAGCAGGGCACATTTCTATTGGGACGCATGGAGTGTCAATCGGGTGCGACCGGCGGCACATTGCGTGGGCAGTCGTACTTCTTTTCGCTTCCAATGACGGGTGAAGCACAGCCGCAAGTTGTTGTCGACAAATCTGTTGTTGGTTACAGCTACCTTGCAAGCGACCGTCAAGCACAGTTTCAAGACTGGCCCTTTGAGGCGCGGCTGTTCAAAGATCAAGTCGTCGCGCATAATGGCGGCGGCGGCGGTATCATGCTGTTCAATGTTTCGACACAGGAGCTGGGGCGCATATGGAATGACCTTCCTTCAGGCAGCCTGATGGTGGATGCGTTTCTTACGGCGGACCAGGGCCACGTCGTCCAGATGAATTCAGACGGCGGCTTCTTTTTGCACCGGATCTCAGATGGAAAGACTGTTTTATCAGGTCGGATCATCGATGATGAGGTCGCGGTTTGGACAGATGATTATCGGTTTGACGCGACCGCCGAGGCTGCTTCGCTGATTGATTTGCGGTTTCCCGGATTGGACGGTCAGTTCAGCCTTGATCGCTTCGATGCTGTGCTCAACGCGCGCGGTTTGGCCCAGACCGTTCTTCTTGGTCACGAAGTGCCTTCGCAGCAAGTGCCTGTTCCCCCTGGTCTTGATGGAGCTATCGGGGTCGAGGGAGACGACATTAAAGTGGATGCTTTGTTGACTGAGGGTCGCCAGGCCCGGAAACTCCAGCTTTATCAGGACGGGGTGCTGACCGCGACAGAGGCCCTCCCGTCAGAAACTCAGGCGCACAGTTTCACTGTTCCAAGATTGCCAGGAGCGCGCCATGCGAGTTTACTTGCGATTGATAAAGATGGTCTCGCAAGCAATCCTATAACAGTGGATTTGGGGTCGGAAACTGATGGTGGTACGCGTCGGGCGCTCGCGATTGCGGTCGACCTGTATAAAGATCCAAAGCTGGAAGATTTGAATTACGCAAAAGCGGACGCAGATCGCTTCATGCGAACCATGGAAAGCCTCCCCGATGAAGTTCCTGCATTTGAAGAACCGCGCTTTGTCGGTGGGCGACGTGCGCATCCGAAGGATGTCTTGGCGGCGATAGACGCGACGCTGGAAGGGCTAGGGCCGTCGGACCACGCAGTTTTGTTCTTTGCGGGCCATGGGCTTCGCGACAACGATGGCACATTTTACTACGCAATGTCCGGAACAGATCCCTCGGACCTGAAAGGAACTGGGTTGGCTTGGAATGCTGTGGCCGAACGTTTGGCTCGTACCGAGGCACGGGTAACAATCTTGATAGATGCTTGCCACTCGGGTGCCGCAGGAACCGGAAGCTACGCGACGAACGATGGTGCTGTTCAAGGCCTCTCCAGCGTTCCGGCGAACTTGACGATTTTTTCTGCGTCCAAAGGGCGACAGCAATCTATCGAGGCGCGCTCGCAAAGCGGGGGCCTTTTCACAGTTGCTCTGGAGCGTGTTCTGCTGAATGATCGAGGTGCATTCGATAAAGACAGCAACGGACGCATTGAAGCATCTGAACTTTTAACTGGAGTGAGTGGAATTGTTTCGGCCCAGAGCGAAGGGTTGCAGGTTCCGTGGATGACAAAGGGACGGGTCGTCGGAGATTATGCGCTTTTTTAGTCTAACAATTTATGCGACCACCGGCGTCACGATGTTCTGGACCTCTGTTGCGGGTGCCAGTTGTCTGGTCTGCGATGAGCTTGTGAAAATTGATGAGGCGCGCGCCAAGTGCTTCTCGGAAAATTACGAAGAGATTTCGGCCAGGGTTGCGAAAGCTCCTAAACAGAGAATGAGCGTGGACTTGGACTCGTGTACCATCGACGGAGAGAGTTTGAATGTACGTGGCGGTTTATCGACGCTTCCGCCGCTGGACGGGCAATATCCGAATGGCGGTCAGGAATTGACCAAAGCCGTCTACCTTCTCGATGTTAACGGGGTGTCGTGTTTGAGAGGGCTATTAGAAGAACATTCCGCTCCGCTGAATCCGGCCGTGTCGTTCGACCTTTTTGAGGCTTGTCCGAAATGACCGAGAAACGTGTCGTTGGTGTTCCTGTTTATGTCTGGGATGGTATGGCTGGCCTGGCCGCGCTGACAGGGTTGTGCGGACTAATCATAGCTGGCGTCTGGGGGTTTATTGAGTATCGGGATCGGAAAGATTCAGCCAGAGCATCCGAAACGCTCGAAATGATAGAAATCTGGGAAACCCGGGGGGCTCAAGAAGCCTATCTCTCGATTGCGGGTGTCTTGGAAGTCATGGTGGCTGACGAGCGGGAAAACCTTTCGAACGACCCGGAACGTCTAGCGATTGCAAAAGCGAACATTGCTCGCCGGGCTCAAAAAGCTGCTGAACCAGGATCGTATAACGCCGTGGTTCAGTTTTTCACACGGCTTTCGCTGTGCGTTCGAACCGAGATTTGCTCGGGCGAAGTAGCTGACGCCTTTTTCCGTGACACTGTTGTGGATTTCCGAGATTGGTTTGGTGCGGAAATCGAGCAACGCCGTCAGCTGGACACGCGGCACGCGCAAGAACTGGATTGGCTTATGTGCAATATGCTCACACTACAGAGCTCTGCAGGTACGGAAAAAACGTCTGAGATTTGCTCGGCTATTGATCAATAGAACTGGTGAAACGGTTCGCCCGTGTAGAATGTGTCGCAAACTTTGGCCGGCATGTGCACCTACATGTAGTCTGATCCAATTGGTGGTTGGTCCGTGGCACTGTATGGGAATGCCCGAGGATCGATTTCAAGGGGGTGCCTAGCTGGGCCGACCCTCAGGGTATTGCCAAGTTGTTCGCCTGACTTGGTCGGGTTTACTCCAGCTCCATGGATCCGAGCTGTATACTCCCATTCCTGGTAGGCAAGGCATTGTAGAGCTTTGCTATGTCGTGTGGTGGGCGTCAGCAGACAGCCTCCTTCTAGATCGCATGATTTAGATTAAGAATGCCGGGCTATTGCAACATATGGTGGCGAGTGGCTCATTGCTCAAGGTAGAAATCTAAATAGGCGAACGCCCGATGTCTCAAACATAAATGTCCGCATTATGGACTGCGCCCGGAGCAATTGGATGCCAAGGCAAAGGCTGCTTTGAGCCGTTCGTATCGATAACGATAATGGGAGCCATTATCGTTACTAGTTTGCACTCGCAAACTTTTCATTCACCTGCGCGCAGTGCTGTATTAAGCGGTCCCCAACCTCAATCCAGTCACTGTGGGTCGAGTTGCAGCACCATGAAAGTTAGCCAATCTGCCATTTCGTCGCTGACATTGTAATAGGGTTTGATCGGCTGAAATCCGAGCTTTTGGTACAATCCGCGCGCCTCGAATTGTTCTGGCCCGGTATCAAGATACATTCTGGACGTGTCGCGGTTTGATGCCGCTCCTTTGATAGCATTTATTGCAGCAAAGGAGACGAACTATGGGATTGAAACG
>NZ_JBXWPK010000028.1:0-10095 GCF_059611825.1 Ruegeria sp. CDSA221 | reverse complement strand
TGGCTCTATACACCTTAGCATCGTTGTGACAAGCGCGGTTGGAACTGAAGTGATCGTAGTTGGGCGCCGGTTTGAGGACCCCTCCAAAGGCTACGGCGTTGAGGTGATCGAGTTCGCAGATGGCACGATCTGGACACTGGACGACATTCTGGCCAACACGATTGTCGAAGGCAATGCCAACAACAACACGCTGAACGGCACCGGCTATGGCGACAACCTTTATGGGTTGGACGGCAATGACACTCTAAACGGCAAGGCGGGTGACGATGTTCTTGTAGGTGGAGCGGGGAATGACACTTTGATCGGTGGCGATGGATCTGATGAGTTTGTTTTTGGGGGTAGTTTTGGCGACGACGCCATCAACGATTTCGAGGACGGCATTGATCTGCTTCATCTCGACATCGCCGGCGTGACCTATGACGATCTTGCCATCACCGCCTCAGGCACCTCTCACGCCGAAGTCGCGGTCGCAGGGCGTGGCACAATTTTGGTCAAGAACATCGACGTGTCCAGCCTGACCGAAGAAGACTTCCTCTTCGGGTAATCCCTGGCCATCCGAGCTGATTTGGCGTGGTTCCGGAAGCTGTGGGCTGCACTAACCTATCCTACCTCACGCTGGCCGCATCGTTGGCGTGAGGTCAGCGGTGAAAGCAACAGAGGTTAGCTGCAGCGAAAGAAAAAGAGGCAGGAACCGCTGCGATAGATGAGTTCTTCGCGGTTCCTGCCTCTTTAAACGCTATGGGTGCGGCGCACGTTCCCAATAGGATTGGGCGGCACCGCTATCGGGACTCGCGCGGCAATCATTTGGGAATGATCCAGAAGTTATTGCCGTCAGTATGTAAGCGTGCGCTTAGAATGCCCAACGGCAGATCTTACCTTGAAAAGGTAGTGCAAGCTTCGTTCAAGGTTCCCAATCCAATGAGCTTTGATCTGCGCAATTGGCTGAATGCGTATTCCCAGATGGTTGACGCGCTTCTCCCGATGAGACTGCCGCTCATTGTCAAAGATAACGCCGTTTCTGACTTAGTCTGCGTATTCCGGAAACACACTGCATGTCGTCCATTTTCACGACTGCATGGAATCTAATTTGACACAACAAGTGCGAGGGTAGCAAAGGCGGGAAGCGCGGAGACATCAACTATCGCAGCGGTTCCCGCCTTTGCGTGTCATTTGAGCACTGCACAAGGCCTCCAAATCCTTTGCCGTTCGACCTTCCTATACACGCTAAAGCATACGGTGAATGCAGCCTTTGGTGGTGTCCGGAGCCTATGGCCATGTTCAAGGCGGAATTTGATTTGAGTCACAACTTTGGTTCAAAGTATGGACCTGTCGCAGCTCGCCGCAACAGCCATGGTATTTGGCGAGGTGGTCCTTTGGATGCTGCCCTTTGCGATCTGGCGAGAACCGATACCAACTGGCAGGTGGAACGCTGCTGCCCCAAGGCCGCTCATCCCGACCATAGGCCCAAAGGCGTGCTGTCGCTGTTTTGCCCGTGCCGGGTGCCAGCATCTTCACCGGCGTATCATCAGCGAAGATGGCCTGACCGGTCAGCACATGCCGCCCAATAGCATCCGCCAATGGTTCTAAAAGTGCTGTGGACTTACCGATCCAATCCGCCAGCGTTGAACGATCAATGTCGATCCCGTCGCGCTCGAAGATGCCGCTTTGACGATAGAGCGGTAAGTGATCCGCGTATTTGTTGACCAACACATGCGCCAGCAATCCCGGACCGGGACGCCCGCGCTCGATGGGACGTGATGGTAATGCGGCTTGTGTGAAGGCTTCGCAGCCTGAGCAAGCGAAGCGCGGCCGCACGATGCGGTTCACGATGAACCGGCCTAGAACGTATTCTAGCTCTTCGGTCACATCCTCGCCGAGGCGGCGCAGTCCACCACCGCACTGGGGGCAATCTTCGTCGCCAGTCGTCAGCTCCACTTCCATGCGTGGGATGTGATCGGGGATCGGTCGCCGCTTCGGTTTATCCTTGGGCTCTTCGTTGGGAAGCCGCAGCTTTGCAGTCATTTTGGCAACCGCGATCTCACTTGTCTCCAACGCCAGTTGCAGTTGCTCGATGCTCTCTGACCTGCTCCCCTTTGAGTCCGCATTTATAGGTTAGCTCTGTTCAGGTCTTGGTCTTCCTTTGACCGGTTAGCATATTCGAATGGCGTCAGGCCAGCGAGGCTGGAGTGAGGCCGGTTGTGATTGTAGTCGGCGCGCCATGCCGCAATTAAGCGGCAGGCATGGCGCAGAGACGGGAACAGGTGCTCGTTCAGGCACTCCTCGCGCATCCGGCCGTTGAAGCTCTCGACCAGACCGTTCTGCATTGGCCTACCCGGCGCGATGTAATGCCAGCCGACCTTGCGGTCCTCCTGCCATTTCAACATCGCATTTGAAGTCAGTTCCGTCCCGTTGTCTGAGACCACCATGCAGGGGTAGCCACGCAGCTCGGCGATGCGATCCAGTTCTCGGGCGACACGTGCACCGCCAATGGATGTATCCGCGACAGCAGCCAGACATTCTCGGCTGAAGTCATCGATCACATACAGCACACGGAACCGTCGCCCGTCCTCAAGCGCATCCGACATGAAGTCGAGCGACCACCTCTGGTTCGGGCCTTGCGGAATTGCCATGGGCGTCCTGGTGCCCACAGCCCGCTTGCGTCCGCCCCGTTTACGAACGGTTAATCCCTCTTCGCGGTAGAGCCGATACAGCTTCTTCCAGTTCACTTCCTAACCTTCACGCTTCAGCAGGAAATGTAGCCTGCGATAGCCGAACCGACGCCGCTCGGACGCCAGTTCCTTCATCCTTGTCCGCAGCTCAGCGTCGGCAGGACGCTTCGACCGGCGCCTATACACACGTGGATCGATCCCAGCCAACGCACAGGCGCGGCGTTGATTGTAGCCCTTGGTCTTCATTGCCCAGTTCACAGCATTCCTCCTTGAACCGGGCCTCAGAAGTTTTTTCCGAGCATCTCTTTCAGCGTGGCAACGTCCATCATCTGTTCAGCCAGCATCTTCTTCAGCTTGGCGTTCTCGCTTTCCAACGTCTTCAGCCGACGCGCATCAGACACTTCCATGCCCCCATACTTTGATCGCCACTTGTAGAACGTCGCATCGCTGATCCCATGCTTGCGGCAAAGTTCCTTCGCGCCAAGCCCAGCCTGATGTTCCTTCAAGATGCCAATGATCTGCTCTTCGCTAAAACGGCTTCTCTTCATCGTCTGTCTCCTCAGTTGGAGAACAGGCTAACCCTAAATCGAGGACTTTTCAGGGGAGCAGGTCAAAACGTCTCAAGCGAATTTCGCTAGAAAACACAGTTGGGCAGGATGGAAGAAGCGCAGCCCAGAAGCATTTGGCAGAAATTGAACAATGGTCAGCTGCCTCAGACGAGGCTGCTTCTGCGTAAACAGCCGCTGGTTGGTCCTTCAGCGATCGGTTCAAATCAATGGCAGATTAGGGCTCTCACCGCCAGTCCAAGCGCACCGCAGTGAATGGCCGCAGCGAGCCCAAAACGTCAAATTCTGCCGTAAGAATGGATTTAGGCTTTCACACAAAAGCTTGCTTCATTCGACAGCTTCGGTGATGACTGGGCGCTTACATGCGCTCGAAAGAACATCCCGAATGATCACCTCCCGCTCGTCAACATCAGTAACCATTGTCGCGATACTCAGTTGCGCGGCGCTCCTGTTTGCAGGCAATGGGCTGTTCCAGACCCTGTTACCAATACGAGCCACACAGGAAGGGTATTCAGGCGCGCTGATCGGCTGGCTAGGTACCGCATACTTTGGTGGTTTCACAATCGGGTGCTTTCTTGGCCCCAAGATCATTATGAGCGTCGGACACGCGCGAACGTTTGCGGGTATCACGGCCTTACTGACGGCTTCTATCCTCGCCTTTCCACTGTTCATCGATGTTACTTTTTGGGGTGTTCTTCGCCTGTTCAGCGGCGCCTGTTTGGCGATTCTCTACATTGTTGCCGAAAGTTGGCTGAATGACAGCACAAGCAATGCAAATAGGAGGCGCACGCTCTCTATTTACATTATTGTTACCAATATCGTCACTATGGCAGGGCAGCTTATGGTCAATTCCTTTGACACATTGGATGCGACTTTGTTCATCTTGGTCGCCATCCTGATTTGCCTGTCCATTGTCCCGATCAGCTTGACCCCAACACCTGCACCATCCCCGGTGCCTTCTGCCAGGCTTAATCTCAACGCGCTTTACAAGGTGTCGCCTGTAGGCGTTGTCGGTTGTTTGCTAGCCGGTACCGTAGAGGGGGCTTTTTGGTCGCTCGGACCTGTATTCGCACAGGATCGCGGCATGGGGACGGCCGATGTAGCATTGTTGATGGCAGCGTTTGTGTTGGGTGGAACTGTTTCTCAATGGCCGCTTGGCTGGGTGTCTGATCGAATTGATCGGCGGATCGTTATTTCGTTCACAGCATTTGGCACGGTCATAACGGGTCTCATTATTGGTTTCGATATTGTTCCGGAGGGGGTCCCAACTTTTGTAGTTGCAGGTTGCCACGGTGCATTGATGGTTCCGGTTTATGCTCTTTGCATTTCTCACGCAAATGACGTCGTTTCGAACGAACGCATGGTGGAAACAAGCGGGGGTTTGCTTTTAGCATTCTCGATTGGAGCAACTGTCGGACCGATCACAGCATCATTGTTTATGCAAAATGACCAACTAGGTGGCCTCTTTCTTTTCATCGGTGCAATTCTTAGTCTGTTGGGCCTTTTTGCGCTCTACCGTCTGCTGACGGACAAAAGGAAAGGACAGCGTGAAAAGCATCTGTACACACAGACATCGGCGGCTTCGCCCGCTATCTTTCCTACCGACGTTGATTAGACACGGCAGCAAGAGTTGTAGTATCCTTTTATCAACCGTTCGTTGCGGTTTTTAAGGTCTGGAAAGTCAGCGTTGCCGCCGAACGCTTTGAGGGGCCCAGACATTCGGCAACATGAACCGGCCATTCGAGCGGATCGCGGCGATAGGCCGCTCAGAGCCCTTACCGGACCTTGATCACACCTCGGCCTTTCGCTCGTGCAGAATAAAGCGAACTGTCGAATGCCGACATCCGCTTCCCGTCAAGCGAGTTGGCACTATGAGTGTGCACAAGCGTAGCCTTATTTCGCCAAGGCTACCAAACAGACCTGATCAAGTTTTGCTTTCGGCATCCGAAAGCTCGGTCCCGACTTCGCGCCGCAGGCGGTTCAGGGCATCCAGAAGTTTTTGCGCGTCGTGCCGGTGTTCGTCAGACAGAGAAAGTAAATCCTTCTGTGCGGCTTTCAGTTTTCCACCGAACATGCCGAATCTCATGCCATTTAGGCGATCCGTAATTGCCTGCAACTCTGCTTTCTGATCGGCAATAGCATCTTCGATTTTCTGGTACCCGGTCATCGCGGCATCGAAACGCTTTGTCAGGGTCTGAAACTTTGAGGCGCTGGGGCCTCGACCGCCCTCAAAGCTTGCTACAGCCTTGTTCCAGCTTTCTGAGACCTTGTTGGTTTTGGGGGAGAGGGTGTTAAAAGTACTTGCTTGGCGATCCAAGAGTTTCCCCAGTTGCAACAACTCGTCTTCTGGCCTCATGGTCTTTACATCGGACCACCCGGATTGCTTGGACCAAGACAGGCCCGTCCCTGGAATGCCGACCGTAGTGCGTACGCCCTTGGAGCTGAGATTGACAGTTCCACCTCTGCCACCAAGACTTGTACTTACACCGCTCTTGGACACGTTCAGCCGCACACCCCGCGCGATTTTAATCCGTTTCTGAAATCGAAAAGCCATCAAATTATTTCCTTTGAGTAACAGCCTTGAGGATAACCGCGCTACAGAAGAGCAGCATGGAGCCCTGATCCGCCATTGCCGCTCGGCGTAGGCGCTGCGGATGCATTCGTTAGCTTCCCGGCCCATGCGGTTCGACTTGATCTGTGAAGCCAACGGCATCGAGCTTCGGCAGACCAAGCCAAACCATCCATGGACCAATGGCCGGGTTTTGCGCATGAACCGCACAATCAAGGACGCAACCGTTAAACGATACCATTATGAAAGCCACGACCAGCTTCGAACACAGCTGCTAAATCTGGAGATCAGAACCAGATCGATACATCCTAAATCCGATCCACCAGATGCCGGGACTGAACACCTAGTCAATTGATTTCAGTTTAGCGGGCGTGAAAGAAGTTGACGTCTGGTCAAAGTAGTATCTACTTGCTCGCCTAGATTTCTGGTGCGAAAAAAATTACAATCTTAAGCTGAATCCTGCAGGAGGTAGCGAATTGTATTGTAACAACATTTGTGTGCGCACGCTGGTGATCGCAATCGTAAGCCTATTGAGCGTGCCGTCTTCCGTTATGTCAGCAACACCTGAGCTTGAGGCGGAGGGGCCGCAACTTCCATCGATAGAAGGCAATATAGTAGGCGTTAAGTCAGACGGTTCAATGTTACTGCATCTACTTGGTGACGATACTGAGAAAATTATTGTCGTGCGGCAGTGGGGATACACAGTAGAACCCAAGTTGCTTAGCCTTTCTGTACTTGGTCGAATGATCAACTGCACAATTTTGTATGAGAGTGCTAGCTTTCTAGGCGGAAATTGTACAATTCAGTTTTTTCCTAGTTTTGAGACCAGCAGAAAATGGCGTAATCAAAACGATTTAGGAAGCGTTTCAGGTTATTATGGTCTGCCACTCAGGCACTACCTCAATTCACTTAGAATCGGGCGATACTCATGCAGTGAAATAGACAGGCACCTCTTTTCTGAGATGCCGCAGGGGGATCCCTATCGACGCGACTACCATTTGGATCGTTGCGATTTTTTTGACAAACAGGAACTCAAGCAGGAAGATCAATGAGCATAGCAGACCTAATCTCCAATGGGGCAATTGAATTCGACAACCCAAGCAATATGGCTACATTTGATTTTGAACTTCAAAAGAAAGCCATCACTATTGCACTTGAAAACATTTACACTAACTCAGAATTTCGAACGGAAGTTCTTGATAATATTTCACCTGCCCTACCTTTGGTAATTTCGATAGTGAAAGATAAGGCCCAAGCTCTATTAGGTGGAAATGAGATACAAATAGATGCTAATATCACTAATAATCTTTACTATCTCGATGCAAACGGCGAAGCTCAAAAGTTTTCACTGGAAAGAGTTTTAGTTCACGAAATATTACACGCGATCGATCCCGAAAATGAAGACACCACCGACACACTAGATGGCAGCCAGAGATCAATTGGTTCAGCTCCAGATTATGTCGGAGTAACCGTTCAAAAAACCAATGACTATCTTGATGCATCCTACCCTGGCACACCAGCAGAACCCGGTCGCGCAAGCTATTCTGCAGCGGGTGGAAGTTGGCTAAAAACGGAGAATGGTGGACAATGGCTGCCAGCAGGGCATTCGGTTGACAATGTATTAGTTGCAAGAAACCCTAGTTCTGACCCTAAAATTCATACAACACAACTTGGACTAAACGCCGATACGTCCAAAAATACCGACAAGATTCATGATCTTATCATTGCGGGCACCGAAGTCGTTAATAAACAGACAATTGATAGCAATATTATAACTTCAGGTCTCGGAAACGATTTCATCTATGGCCGCACTGGCACTGATACTCTCAATGGGGGCGCGGGTAACGATTATCTAGATGGGGGGGCGGGTATCGACACAGCCGATTACTCCCTAACTCCTGACGCCGCCGGTGGAGCAGCAGAATCGGGAATATTTGCTGAAATCTCAGGCAGCGCTATGACAGTTGTAGACGGGTACGGTGGAATTGACACGCTTGTTTCCATTGAAAACATCTTTGGGTCCGCATACGACGATATTTTTACAATTTCAGGCGATGCCGAACAGGCATTAAGCAGCCTAAATGATATCGATGCAGATGAAGCTGTTGTGACGCAAAACTTGGAGGAAAACGACGATACACTCGTTTTGCAGACAACTCAAGGTTTGACCGTCGATTTAGAAAACTTTGAAGTTTCCACAGGAAGCCAAAACGCAGGATTATTTGGGATTGAAAATGTTACTGGCTCAGATCACAGCGATCAGATCAAAGGAAATGCTCTAGACAACATCCTCAAAGGCGGTGGCGGGGCTGACGAGTTACGCGGCGAAGGTGGGAATGACACTCTTTACTTTGACGCCGAGGATACTGTGGTTGATGGCGGCGAAGGGCGCGATACCGCCTTCGTTGAGGGAACTGATGATGTTACCTTGGACCTCGAAGCATCAAACATCGAGGTCGCAGTTGGTGGGGATGGCGACGACACGTTTCATTTGACAGGGGGCCAGATGGCCGCCGGTGGTAAAGGCATTGACACGTTTCACATACAGGAAGGTGGCGATGGACCTGCCATTATATTTGGGGGCGACGACAAGGATATCATTACAGGTGCCAGTCGTATCGCCACGGTTGAAGTAGAGGGGCTTACTGAAGAGAACTTCTCGGAATTTAGCCTTGATCTGATTGATGCAGATATCGACTGGTCACAATTTGACACCGTGATGCTGAACCCCGGCTCGGAAGACCGATATTTCTGGGATCAGGAGGATGCCGATCAGATTGAAATCCGCAATGAGCAAATCAAGCTTGAGATCTTGGAATACTTCTTGTGGGATGCCTACGACGATGCACTCTACGACCAGATACCAATCATTGAATTGGAGACTTTCGGATACCAAGGCATAACTCCCATGACTTCCGATTCTTCGGGGCTTCCTCCGAGGCCCGATCCAGTTGACAGGGGATCAGCAGTTGTAACGGCGTCCGCCTCATTCTTAGGATCTTCGGTGGGCGAAATTCAGACACACCATTCGATATTTTACCTCGCCTCAAGTTACGTTCTCGACAGTGATGGATCACCTATACTGCCACCCGACATTGATCCGAATGATTTGGCGACGGCAGACTATACCCAATCATACGAATATCGGTCCGGCAATGCCACACCGGATGAAAGCGCTCCTGGGATACTCTATGTTTGGCGACCAGACTTAAGCCCGGAAAACATCTCCAACGGCTCATCTCTGAGTTGGTTTGTTGCTGGGGGAGAGTTCAAAGGTAGCACTCTCGAGTCCAACGGTTTGATCACTGCGACTATGCCGGACGTAGACCCGCCTCAGCAAATCGCCGAGAACACGGAGCTGAACTTCGAGCCGGGCAGCGGCAGCAAGTCCTTTGCAGGATTTCAGACAGCATCCAGTATTATTATAATCTCTGGAGCCGTAGTAAATCCCAATGCACCACAGGCCGGCGTCACGATTGCGCAGCAAAACAGTGACGTCGTTCTCAACTATGGCGATGATGAGACGATCACTCTTGTTGATGTCTCCCTTGCTGAATGGCAAGCCGCGGCGGCAACACAAATACTCGGAACTGCGGCAGACGAGGCGCTCACCGGAACCAATGAAGCAGAGATTATTGCGGGTGGGGCCGGCAACGATGTGATTGATGCTGGGGGTGGAAATGACAAGCTTATTGGCGGTTCAGGCAACGACGCGGTTAAGGCCGGAAATGGCGACGACACAATAATCTACCATTCGGGTGATGACGTCATTCATGGCCACCAGTCGAACCGGGGTCAGGACACGCTTGACCTTAGTAAATACACCTCCGACCAGGTTAACTTTTCCAGCGATGGAGACAGCGTCGTCATCGAGACACCTGACGGAACCATTACCCTTACCTATCAACACTACCATGATTTTGGGGCAGACAGGACCAACATCGAAACCATCGTCTTCTCAGATGGCGCGTTGAACGAAGTCGGAATTCGAGATCGCGCACTGTCGGATCAATCGACAGATGGTGACGACACGATTGTTGGAACCAAATATGGCGAGACGATTGTCGACGGAACGGGCAATGATACGTTCTACGCGAGCCATGGCGATGACACGATCATCTATCACTCGGGCGATGACCGGATCACCAACCGAAATGATGGTTTCGATACGCTGGATTTAAGCAAGTACCTAACGGATGAGGTTCGGTTTGCCGCTGATGGCAGCAGTCTGATCATCACGACGCCGGATGGCACGATCAAAGTCGACAGCCAGTTCTCACGCGAATTGGGA
>NZ_JBXWPK010000027.1:0-13519 GCF_059611825.1 Ruegeria sp. CDSA221 | reverse complement strand
GGATGGATCTGGTCGCTTCGACATCCGCGATCACGCTGTGATCTGTATCGATGAGGTAGTTATCGGAATACGCAAAGTGTCCGTTGTCAGAGTTTTTGGAACCAAGAGCGGCGTAAACTAAGTCAGTATTCGGCTCATCTGTTTGGTTTGATGATGCAGCGCGCCGCCAATGTGATCCATGCCCTTGTCGTCGAGATATTCCGCCAAGTCGGCGTCGACGTAGGATGAGCCGTTGAGCTGAACAGCCGGGGTTTCTGCCGTTCTTGCGGATGGTACGAAGGACGACCCAAACCTATTTACGAAATCTATTGTGGAACTCGAACAGCCTTGTTCTATCAACTCGATCAAAACCAAGATAAAAGAGGAAGCTATTAATCGGAAAGTGCCTTATCCCATGAATTATCTAGCGATTGTTCACCACGATCCAGCGTCTTGCTATGGCGTGAGTTTCCCGGATGTGCCGGGCTGTTTTGCCGCTACAGATAAGGCTACTGACATCCTCAAAAACGCGATCGCAGCTCTCGATGACTACTTCTCGGATGTTGCGGAAATTCCGCAGCCACGTGACATCGAAACAATTCGTACCGAAGTGGCTGGGGACTTGGCGCAAGGAGCATATCTCTTAGCGGTTCCCTATATCCCGCGCGACACAATCAAGGAGCGTCGCCAAGTGAACCTAGAGCGCGGCGTCTGGGACACTATAGATGAGGCAGCCAAAACTCTGACAAACGGCAATGTCTCGGAATTTCTCGGTCTCGCTGCCCGCAATGAGATCCTCGTCCGCCAAGGCCAGATTGCTCTCAATGATTGAGTGGCGCGCCCTCAGGTAGGAAACCGACGCTCATACTCAACTTCTGTTGTCAACTTCAACAACGATGCCATATTCCACATTTGACGTTTATAGCGATTAGCTGACGCAAGTGTGTTCTGTGAGTTCTCTTTTAGACGGGCTTTGCGTGTTTGGGAGCGGCATCGTAATGCCCCAGCTTGTTGAGTTGGAGAGAACATTTTTGTGCAGTTGGTACGGGATCTTTCTGGCCTGTGTGTCGTGACATTCGCGATAGCGCGCTGGCGTGGTGCAAAACTGGTGCAACACGCCCGCGCGCTTTAGGTAAGTATTTGGTTTTTATGGGAATTTAGGAGTAGCTCACCCCTTAGCAGGGGAGCGCCTTCGACCACTCGGCCACGTCTCCGCTGGCCGGTGTATTCGATAAGCGCCAAGAAATACAAGGGACCTCGTGAAAAAATCTTCAAAAAGTCAAATCCATGATGTCTATGGCTTTCGGGCTTGATCAAAGGCAGCCGCGAAATGTCACCCGCAATGCGTGTCTGCCGGGCCTTCCATAAGGCGATCAGACCCAAGAGACATCGGCTTGGAAAGCGAGCGACGGCCCAACGAAACACTGATTTGAAAAGGGCCCTGTCCGAGACACCGGCAATGTACAAACAGAGAGTTTCCGAAGCTCCGGGTCAGCCCAATTAGGTGGGAATTTTCTCCAGCTTCATAGAAAACTTGCCAAACACATAGGCATTAAGGCATATTTGCTTAGATTTTTTACAAATAATACAAAGAAATAAATTCCACGAGGCACAGACCGGGCAGCGGGCGCATTGCGCTCTGGAATAACCTTGGGGAAGGGATAATTAGTTTGGCCTGGTTAAGAGTGTTGTGTGTTTCCTGTTGTGTTTTGATACTGCCGTCGCAGATCCTGGCCAACATTGGTACTGTCGTAAGCGTCAAACAAGGCGCAGAAATTACCCGAGCCGGGAATTCCCGGCCACTGCTTGAAGGCATGGAAGTTGCCTCGGGTGATTCCATATCCACAGACAGCAGAGGGGTAGTTCAGCTGATCTTTGTTGACGAAACGAAGATCGCGATAGGGCCTAATGCAAAGATGGCGCTGGATGTGACCATGTTGCGAAACAAGAAGAAGGCCAAGAATTTTGCCGTTCAGGCCTTGGGTGGAAGCTTTCGTTTCATCTCGGGCAACAGCAGAAAACGTGCCTATTCCATCCAGACCCCCACTGCGACAATGGCTGTGCGTGGGACCATATTCGACATGTGGGTTGTGCCTGGCACCCAAAGCTCGATGCTGGTGCTGGAAGGCACCGTGCAGATGTGCGGCCTGAAAGGCGGCTGCAGATCAACTGGACGTCAATGCAGCCTGTTTGCCACCAGTCAAAAAGGCAAGGTGGGCCGCCCGGCCGATCAGGCACAGTACGACGAAGCAGTGAAAAATGGATTTCCGTTCATTCAATCTCAGGAACGGCTTCTCAGTCCGCTGCGCGTGAATATCGAAGGCTGCGCCGGAGAATCAGCACCAGTGCAGCCCATCGAAAAATCCGACGCTCCCGAGCCCCGCCCAGCGCCCCCGCAGCGGCAAGCGGTGAAGGCTTCGGTAGCATCTGCACCCGTTGAGGCGCCCAGTATTGAAGGCGGTGCAGCGCCGGATACGAAACCGAATAGACCTGTTAACTGAGCATCGGCTGATATGGGTAATCGGTAATGTCGGGCAGTGAAAGCGACCACTGTCTTCGGAGGCAACCGTGACGGTTAAGTCGAAAGAACGGAGCACTCGCCGCAGGGGTTTTCGCCTTGTGGGTTTGTGCCTGATCCTGTTTGGATGCTTTGTCAGGGTCATAGATCCATTTCCCGTGCGCATGACTCGGCTGATATATTTCGACATCCTTCAGCGCATGGCCCCACGCGATTACACCCCCGACCTGCCAATCCGTGTTGTCGACATAGACGAACAGTCACTGGCCAACTGGGGGCAATGGCCATGGCCGCGCAATCTCATGGCTCAGATGGTTGAAAACCTCGGCCAAAATGGCGCTGCGGTCATCGCTTTTGACATGCTGTTTGTCGAACCCGACCGCTATTCGCCTGCTCGATTATTGGAAGACCCTGCGTTGGCCGAGGTGCTCTCGGTCGATGAAGACGCCCAAAACCTGGACAACGATGTTTTTTTCGGAGCCGAAATCGCCAAATGGCCGGTTGTTCTGGGTGTAGCGGCCCGTGTGGCCGATGATGGTCAGCCCGTCATATCCAAGGCGGGGATCATCGAGATCGGTGAGTCTCCGACCTCAGGGCTCGTCCAGGTTCCGCATTGGACTCCTCCTGCTCCGCCACTTTATTCAGATGCAACAGGCATTGGGGGCGTGAATGTCTCACCACTTGGTGGGACCGGTGTGGTCCGCCGGGTCCCGGTACTTTGGGGGGGACCGGATGGCGCCCTGCCAAGCCTGGGAATTGAGGCCCTTAGGGTGGCCTTGGGGGAAACAGTCCTTTTCGCCGAGGGCGCGTCCGATGAATCCGGTGTCATGCTGGCGCTTGAACTGGGCGATTTTCGATTGCCAACAACTCAGAACGGCGAAGTCTGGATCCGGTACAGGCGAGACCGGCCTGAACTGTATGTTTCTGCCAATGACGTTATGACGAATCCGGATGATCCTGCGCTGCGGTCCCGAATCGAAAACCAGATTATTCTTGTTGGCACCTCTGCGGCGGGTCTGTTTGATATGCACCAGACCTCGCTCGGAGAATCCGTGCCCGGCGTCTCGATCCACGCGCAGTTACTTGAACAGGTCCTAACGGGCGAAATGCTCAGCCGATCCGATGTGACCGCTGCGCTTGAGTTGGTCTCATTCGTCTTACTGGGGTTAGTGGTCGTCGCCGTCATGTCCAGCTTTGGTGCGGTCGCATCCTTCATTGCGGGTGGCGTATCTGCAGCCGTAGTTGTGCTGATCAGCTGGATGGCCTTTCAAAATCAACTCGTATTATTTGATGCAACCTTCCCACTTGCTGGTGGGATGGCGAATTTCGGGCTGTTGGCCGGATATCTATTCATTTCGACCGAGCGCGAGAAAAGAGCGATCCGAAAGATTTTTTCTCACTATGTCGCTCCTGAAATTTTGGATGAAATGGAAGGCTCGGACCATCAGTTGGTCCTTGGTGGAGAAACACAAGAGATCACCGTCATGTTCGCCGACATCCGTGGATTTACCCCGTTATCCGAGTCGGTTTCGGCCACGGAGCTCGTCGCCATTCTGAATGAGCTGTTTTCACAGGTCGGAGATCAGATTTTGCACGAGCGAGGCACAATCGACAAATTCATCGGCGACGCAGTCATGGCGTTCTGGAACGCTCCGCTTCCGGTCGAAAATCATCCCTGTCGCGCTGCACGGGCAGCCTTGATGATGCGCGGTGCATTGGCACAGTTCAATAGGTCCGAAATCATGCGCGAACGGCCACCCATTGCGCTGGCCACTGGCTGCGCGACAGGACAGGCCTGTGTGGGCAATATCGGGTCGCGGCGGCGGTTCAATTATACTGTGATCGGAGATGTGGTGAACGTCGCCGCCAGGATCGAACAAAGCTGCCGACATGTCGACTATGACATCCTGGTTTCGAATTCAGTTTACATTCTAGGCAAACAAGAGTTGGCGATGTTGGAAGCTGGGTTTGTGGACCTGAAAGGAAAAAAGAACCTGGAGCCCGTTTACATATTGATTGGCGATCAGGACATGCTCGACAGCGAGGCATTCCAGAACTTACGCGATGCGCATGCTCAACTTTTGTCGGCCATACGTGCGCGTGAACCGCTGGAGCGCACCGATGAGCTGCGCCAAAACTGCATCGACATTGCCAAAGAAATCGAACCCGGTCTTCTATCCTTTTATCGAGCGCTGTCTGGGCGCACTGCGGATTTTCTGTCCGATGTCCAATCAAACA
Source organism: Ruegeria sp. CDSA221 (assembly GCF_059611825.1). NCBI lineage: Bacteria > Pseudomonadati > Pseudomonadota > Alphaproteobacteria > Rhodobacterales > Roseobacteraceae > Ruegeria > Ruegeria sp. CDSA221. The sequence continues at coordinate 8,784 of NZ_JBXWPK010000027.1, read as the reverse complement.
AGCTGTTGTTCAGTCATCACGCCCGTGAAGGACAAAATCTGGCCTAGCGGGCCCAGAGCCATTGCAACTTTCAAGCGAGCATGTGAACCCCATAGAACCGCCCAGAAGCAGGCACGGAAGTTTGGGAACCATATGGCTAAGGCCAAATCATCCATCCTGAACTTGGCTCCTTACTTCCGGCCTGAAGAAACTGGATCAGCACCTTACTGCACCGAGCTGACCCAATTGGATGCTCATCGTGAAACAGACGCCATTATGGCCTATGTTCCGACTATCCTGACCTTGTTTGGCGCCCACACGCTTACCGAAGCAATCAAAAATGGCACGTCGCCGAAAACGCGTTTTTCTCCCCCAAACACAGACCAGCCTGCAGTCTCCTGGCCATTTGCGGGTCGGGCTTCTAAGCAACCTGTCCCGCGAGAAAGGGCTGTACGATTTTCTTGAAGCAGCCGGATCTCTGCACTCTCTCGGGGTTAAAGTCGAAATGATCCTGGCCGGGCCGGCCCACTGGAGCAAGACCTGACCGCGATCAAAGCCGCCGTCGCCAAAGACGAGATCAGATGGGACGGCCCGCTATATGGCGAAAAAAAGCAGCAATTATATGATGAGATTGACGTGTTTCTGTTTCCAACTCGATATAGTTTCGAAGCTCAACCAACTGTAATCTACGATGCCTTCGCGTCGGACACAGCCGTGACCTCTTTCGCGCGCAGAGCTATCGAAGAACAGGTTCGGGTTTGCATTGCGACCGTCGCCGTCGATCAGAGCTTTTCCGAAACCGCCACCCAATTCCCCACGGGTTCCTAAGAAAGGCCGATCACGCGACCAACAGAATGACCACACCATTGGAGCATTTGGGCAAATCTATCTAATGCGAGGCCGCATTAGACGAATAGTAATACGCGATGGCCTGCGTCCTATTTTTAACCGATAGTTTTTCGTAAATGTTTGACAGGTGAAATTTCACGGTATTGGTCGATATCTGAAGCTCTTTGGACAACTCGCGGTTGGACATGCCCTTGGCTAGAGCTTCCAGAATCGCGCGCTCTTTCCGCGACAGGCTGTGGATCGGATTCTGTTGCATCTGGCGGACATCGATGAACGGAAACACCATCTTGCCAGCAGCCACGTCCGCGCAGGTTTCCAGCAACGCTTCAACTTCACCTGACCGGGATGAGAACCCCGCAGCTCCTGCCTGCATTGCAAGGCGCGGAACATCTCCGACATCATCGCCGTAAATGACAAAACGGGGCGCGCCTTCCTGTTCTCGCAAAACCTCGATCAATTTGGCCGCGCCAAGAACCGGCAAGCTCCAGGAGATCACACACACCTGGACCGGAACTCTCATGACCGCGCCCAGGAACCCTTCAGCAGTCGCCGATGTGGCAACCAAAGAGAATCGCGGATCACGTTCAAAAATCTCTGACATGGCCGATAAGACCAGCGGATTGTTGTCGGCAAGCATGACGTCAATCGGTTGTTGTGAAGGCTCTGTCATTGATTTTACATCCAAATCCTCAAGAAACTACCCATTCGTATAGGGCAAAACTTGGTATACTTCGGTATTCTTGCCAATACGGGTAGGTTTTTCCCCATTCCATTAGAAGTCCTAAAGCAGTAGTAAGTTACGTTGCGCGATGACGCAAGCAAGGCTTTCCTGATCCACAACGAGATGTCTGGGCGTGGTTGACCACCCCAACGATCAAGGAGGATCGCAATGACTTTCCAGATTTATCCAACGCTCGAAATCCCCGAGACGCTGGCCGCTGGCCCCGGGCCGGGCAATACAGACGCGCGCGTTCTACAAGCCTTTTCCAGCGCCGGAGTTGCGGATCACATGCAGGGCGACGTTTTGCGCGGCATGATCGAATGCAAGCACATGCTGCGCGAAATCTGGGGCACCACGAACATATACACCTTTGCGGTCGCGGGCACTGGTTGGAGCGCTTTGGACACCATGTTCTCGGCTGTCATGCCCGGTGACACGGTTGTTGCGTTCAACAACGGGACCTTTTCGGGCATCGATACAATGACCCTTCGGATCAAGGCAGCGACACCGGACGAACATGCTGCCAACCCCTTGGATCCGCAGGCCGCCAGTGTCACGATCATCGACGTGCCGCATGGTCAGTCGGTGACCGGTGACTTGGTCGAAGCCGCACTGGCTGAACACAAGCCCAAATGGGCGTTTATGGCACATTGGGAAACGGGATCAGGACGCATCAATGATTTGCGCGGCTTCTCGGATGCCTGCGAGCGCCATGGTGCAATGGGTCTGATCGACGCCGTTTCGTCTTTGGGTGTCGAAGATTTCCGGGTTGATGATTATCCGGGCATCGCGGGCTGGGCCTCTTGTCCGCAAAAGGGCCTGTGCTGCTTGCCGCTGACCTATGCTCCCGTCAGCTTTACCGATGCATATATCGACAGCCTGAAAGCAACGGGTGCCTACAGCTATGTTCACAATCCCATTTTCGAGGCCCGCCACTGGGGCATCGTCGATGGCCAGGATGTCGAAAAAGGCACATATCACCGAACACATTCGGGCTATGCCGTCGCGGCCTTTCATGAATCGTTACGCCTGACCCTGCAGGAGGGGCTGGCGAAGCGCGCACATGCATACAAGACGCATGAGGCCGTGCTGCGCGATGCCGTCATTGCGATGGGCTGCGAGGTCACCTCGGACATGTCCAGCCTTGTGGTGCTGAACCTGCCCGCTGAACTTGCAGGCCGCGAAATGGAGCTGGTGCAGAATTGCCGGGCCCGCGGCTTTGGCATCTGGCCAACCCTCAGCGCCCCTGTTCAGGTCCGCATCGGCATCCTGAACCAACTGAATCATCAGTCGATCGGCCGCATCGTGCATTTGTTTGCCGAAGCAATCCGCGAGATGGGTGGTTCGGTGAATCTCGAAGCGATCGAAGCGCTTCTGGAAAGCCGCTACGGCACATCTATCGCTGCATAAACGGGAGGAAATGCAGATGGATATCCACGAATATCAGGCGAAAGAACTTCTTTCGAATTTCGGCGTCGAAGTCCCTTCGGGGGCCTTGGCCTACAGCCCCGAGCAAGCTGCCTATCGTGCACGTGAGCTAGGCGGCGACAAGTGGATTGTAAAGGCCCAGGTTCACGCAGGTGGCCGCGGCAAAGCTGGGGGCGTAAAGCTCTGCAATTCGGAAAGCGAAATATACGCAGCCTGTGACGAGATGTTTGGCCGCAAGCTGGTGACGCATCAGACCGGCCCCGATGGCAAAGGCATCTATCGCGTCTACGTCGAATCTGCCGTTCCGATCGATCGGGAAATCTATCTGGGTTTTGTGCTCGACCGCTCAAGCCAACGCGTGATGATCGTCGCCTCGTCCGAGGGCGGAATGGAGATCGAGGATATTTCCGCAGAACGCCCTGAAAGCATTGTCCGCTCCATCGTCGAACCTGCGGTAGGTCTGCAGGAGTTTCAGGCGCGCGAGATTGCCTTCAATCTGGGACTGGAGCCCCGTCTGATCCAAAACATGGTCCGCACCCTCCAAGGGTGTTACGCCGCTTTCAACAAGCTGGACGCGACCATGGTTGAAATCAATCCGCTCGTCATCACCGGTGACGATCGGGTGTTGGCGCTGGACGCCAAGATGAGCTTTGATGACAACGCCTTGTTCCGCCACCCGCAGGTCGCGGAGCTTCGCGACAAAAGCCAGGAAGACCCCCGTGAAAGCCGCGCGGCGGATCGTGGCCTGTCTTATGTCGGGCTGGACGGCAATATCGGCTGCATCGTGAATGGTGCCGGTCTGGCCATGGCGACGATGGACACGATCAAGCTGGCCGGGGGAGAGCCTGCAAACTTCCTCGATATCGGAGGCGGCGCGTCACCAGAACGTGTTGCCAAAGCTTTCCGATTGGTACTGTCCGACAAGAACGTCCAAGCGGTTCTGGTCAACATTTTCGCCGGCATCAACCGCTGCGACTGGGTTGCCGAAGGCGTCGTGCAGGCTCTGAAGGAACTGGATATCGACATTCCAGTCATCGTGCGCCTTGCCGGGACGAATGTTGAAGAAGGTCAGAAAATACTCGCCAAGTCCGGCCTGCCGATTATTCGTGCAACAACATTGATGGAAGCTGCCGAACGCGCCGTTGGTGCGTGGCAAAACGATTTGACCCAAAACACCAAGATGAGGGCTGTGTAATGAGCATTCTTCTGGACCGCGACACCCGCGTTATTGTTCAGGGCATCACTGGACGTATGGCACGCTTTCACACCAAGGATATGTTGGAATACGGCACCAATGTTGTTGGCGGTGTCGTCCCTGGCAAGGGCGGCGAAATCGTAGAAGGCGTGCCTGTCTTCGACACTGTCAAACAAGCGGTAACGGCCACCGGCGCAGAGGCCAGCCTTGTCTTCGTGCCGCCCCCGTTTGCGGCGGATTCGATCATGGAGGCTGCAGATGCCGGTATCCGTTATTGCGTTTGCATTACCGACGGCATCCCGGCGCAGGACATGATCCGCGTCAAACGCTATATGTATCGCTATCCCAAGGACAATCGCATGGTGCTGACCGGCCCGAACTGTGCTGGAACCATCAGTCCTGGCAAGGCCCTGCTGGGGATTATGCCGGGCCATATCTACCTGCCGGGCAATGTCGGCATCATCGGTCGTTCGGGCACGCTGGGCTATGAAGCTGCGGCGCAGCTGAAGGAGCGTGGCATTGGCGTCTCAACCAGCGTCGGTATCGGTGGCGACCCGATCAACGGCTCGTCATTCCGCGATATCCTTGAGCGGTTCGAACAGGATGAGGACACCGAGGTCATCGCCATGATCGGCGAAATCGGCGGCCCTCAGGAAGCCGAGGCGGCCGAGTATATCCGAGACCACGTCACCAAACCCGTCGTGGCCTATGTCGCCGGTCTGACCGCACCCAAAGGCAGGACCATGGGTCATGCCGGGGCTATCATCTCGGCATTTGGCGAAAGCGCCTCGGAAAAGGTCGAAATCCTATCGGCGGCAGGTGTGACTGTTGCTGAAAACCCTGCGGTAATTGGCGAGACCATCGCCCGCGTCATGGGAGAGGCTGCGTGATGGTCAAACCTTCGGTCCTTGTCACCCGTCGCTGGCCCGCCGCCGTCGAGGCGCAACTGGCCGAAAACTATAACACCGTACTCAACATCGGGGACAAACCATTGTCCCCGGCCGAGATCCGCGATGCGTTGAAACGCTATGACGCGGTTTTGCCCACGGTCACCGACACGCTCAGCGCCGAGGCGCTGGACGTATCTGCGGCGCAAACCAAAATCCTCGCCAATTATGGAGTTGGTTACAGCCATATCTGTGAACCCGCTGCGCGCAGCCTTGGTATGACCGTAACCAATACGCCTGATGTCTTGTCCGAATGCACGGCTGATCTGGCCATGACATTGCTGCTGATGGTAGCCCGCCGCGCCGGCCAAGGCGAACGTGAGCTGCGCGCGGGCGGCTGGACCGGCTGGCGTCCGACCCATCTGGTCGGCACCAAGGTCAGCGGCAAGACTCTGGGCATCATCGGTTTTGGCCGCATCGGTCAGGAAATGGCCCGTCGCGCGCACCATGGGTTCGGCATGAATATTCTTGTCCAGAACCGCAGCACTGTCTCGTCCGAGGTATTGAAACAGTTCAACGCAACTCAGGTCGATACCGTGGACGATCTGCTGCCGCACTGCGACTTCGTCTCACTGCACTGCCCGGGTGGGGCCGCAAACCGGCACCTGATCAACGGGCGCAGAATGGATCTGATGAAGCCCAACGCCTTCCTCATCAACACTGCGCGCGGTGAGGTCTTGGATGAGCACGCGCTTGTGCAGTCGCTGATGTTCGACACGATCGGTGGGGCTGCTTTGGACGTGTTCGATGGCGAACCTCGCATTAGCCCGGATCTGTTGCAATGCGACAACCTGGTGATGCTACCCCATCTGGGTAGTGCCACAAAAGAATCGCGCGAGGCCATGGGCTTTCGCGTACTCGACAATCTGGCCGACTTCTTCGCAGGTCGCACCCCGCGGGACCAGGTGATCTGATGCAAGCGCTGGCCCGCAATATTCCGTCCACCCCGGACCCTTCGGGCTATGCCGAGGAATTGCGCTCGGAACTGCGGGCGTTGTGGCGGAATATTCTGTCGAAGCGGGCGCCGCATGTGGCGACATGGGCCGAGGCCATGCCGTTGCAACCCATCCCTACAGGGCTCGAGGCAACGCCGTATCTGCAAGCCCTATCGATCTGGTTCCAACTGTTACGCATCATTGATGAAAACGCCCATGTCCGGGACCGGCGCCTGACCGAGACCCTAAGCGGCGCGGAATCGGTCGAAGGCGGGTTTGCCGAGGTGTTGTCTGAACTGCAATTAACGGACAGCCAGACAAAAAAACTGACGGCTGACCTATGCGCCGGTCCCACCCTAACCGCGCACCCGACCGAGGCCAAACGGGTCACCGTTTTGGAAATTCACCGGCGGATCTACCGCAATCTTGTCAGTCTTGAAGTGCAACGATGGACCCCGACCGAACGCACCGAATTGCTGAATGGTCTGGAAGGCGAGATTGATCTTTTGTGGCTGACAGGCGAACTTCGCCTGTCGCGCCCAAGCCTGCGCGACGAGATCGAATGGGGGTTGCAATTCTTCCGGGATGCAATCTTTGACGCCGTCCCGCAGGTCATGGATCGGTTCGATCAGGCCTGCCTGCATGTGTTGGGTCAGACTCTAGCCAAAACACCCAACATTCGCTTTCACAGCTGGATTGGCGGCGACCGGGATGGCAATCCGAATGTCACAACCGAGATGACCGCACTGGCCCTGCAACGCGGCCGTGAAACGGTTCAGGATCTTTATCGTCAGGCCATCGATCAAGCTGCAAGCCGGTTGAGCATCAGCGCGCTCATATTGCCGCTTCCTGAGCCAAACCGTGCACGTGTACAAGAAATTATCGACCGAACTCCGGACGGCGATCGCAATCGAAACGAACCGTTCCGGCAAGCTCTCAATGCCATTCGCTATCGGCTGACCGATGGCGGCTATGATCACATCTCACAATTCGTAAGCGATCTTGGGGCACTTGATGCGGCTTTGTGCGCGGTCAACGCCGACGTCCTGGCACAGAGGCATATCCGTCCGCTGTGCCGCGCCGCTGCGGTTTTCGGGTTCCGAACCACAACCCTGGATATTCGTCAGAATTCAACCGTCACGAATGACGTTCTGACGGAAATTTGGTCGCAATCCGGACATGCTCCGGAATATGGCACGCCCGACTGGTCTACCCGTCTGCGATCAGAGCTGGCAGATCAAAACCTGCCCTATCAAAACCGCGAGGTGCTGAGCGATCAGGCGCAGGAAATGCTGGCGCTTTTAGCGCTTGTTCATAGTGTTCGCTCGGGGCCGGACCCCAAGGCAATTGGGCCATTTATCCTGTCCATGACCCGGTCTGCCGATGATATTCTCGGTGTGTACCTGCTGGCCCGCTATTCCGGTTTCGGGTCCGAGACACTGGATATCTCGGTGGTGCCATTATTCGAAACGATTGCAGATCTTCGCAATGCCCCTGCGATCCTGCTGGACGTTTTGGCAGTACCGCTTGCCCGCCGCAGCCTCAAAACCGATGGAAATGAAATCGAAGTGATGCTGGGGTATTCAGACAGCGGCAAGGATGGCGGGTATTTCTGCTCAACATGGGAGCTGGAGCGCGCCCAACGTCGCATCGTGACGGCACTGGCTTCGCAAGGTTTCAAGGTCACGTTTTTCCATGGACGCGGAGGCTCAGTCAGTCGGGGCGGCGCTCCCACTGGGCGGGCGATTGCTGCGCAACCCAGCGGAACAATTGCCGGGCGCTTGCGCGTAACTGAACAGGGCGAAGTTGTTTCGACCAGATACGCCAACCGCGGAACAGCCGCGGCCCATCTGGAATTGCTCCTGTCAAGCACGTTGCGTCATACCGCCAATCCCGGAGAAACCCTGGCCCGACCCGAGTTCGACGACGCGCTGGATGCTCTGTCGGAACTGTCACAGACAGCCTATGTCTCGCTTTTGAAGATGCCAGGCTTTCTGGACTATTTCCAGCAGGCCAGCCCGGTCGAGGAATTAGCCCGCCTGAAAATAGGATCTCGTCCGGCACGTCGCTTTGGCGCGGCCAGCCTGGATGATCTGCGCGCCATTCCATGGGTCTTTGCCTGGTCGCAGAACCGCCACCTGATCACGGGCTGGTATGGTTTCGGGGCCGCAATGGCCAGCTTCCGCAAATTTCGTGGCGCGCGCGGTGATGAAGTGCTGCAGGATATGTTTCAGCACTCCCGGCTGTTCCGCCTTGCCGTCGATGAGATGGAGAAATCGCTCTATCAGGCGGATATGGGCATCGCCGCACAATACGGCGAACTAGTGCACGATGAGAACACCCGACAAATCGTCTTTCAATCAATCAAAGCGGAATACGATAGCGCCTGCAGTGCAGTGCAATTTCTGACGGGAGGACAAACTATCGGACACCGTTTCCCTCGCCTGTGCGAGCGGTTTGATCGCAAACGGGCTGAACTGGCCCGCATTCACGCGCTGCAGGTCGAATTGCTGCGACAAGCTCGAACCGAGCCTCAGGCAGGATCGGTTCCTGTTCCCCTGCTGCAATCGATGAACGCTATTTCCGCTGGCCTTGGCTGGACCGGCTAACCCTTTTAGGAGGTTTCAAAGTGAACGCCCCGCAACGCACTCAAGGTTTTTTCACCCAGTCTCTCTCAGCGCGCGACCCAGAGCTGTTCGGCTCGATCACGTCCGAGCTGGGCCGTCAGCG
>NZ_JBXWPK010000026.1:0-16549 GCF_059611825.1 Ruegeria sp. CDSA221 | reverse complement strand
CTTCCATTTGAACTCAGAACTATCGAGTTCCGACCCTTGTGATTCATGCACTGATGCATGGGGATGACCTTTAACAGCGGATGCTTTGGACTGCGTTTGAGACGATGAGCTTCCGCTTTCTTGCCCCAGCCTGCAATGTTAACCGATTTGCACATCCTGAGGTCGACCTAAGCGGTTCGAGCACTGCCCGGAGATTGGCCCGTCCAAGTCTTGTAGGCATTGCTAAACGCCGCTTGATCAGAATAACCAAGCGCAAAAGCAATCTCAGACAGACTTAGCTTGGGGTCATCAAGATACTGCTCTGCCAGCCTTGCACGGATGTCCTTTAGCAGTTGTTTGTAAGTTGTGCCTTCCTTGGCAAGTTTGCGCCCAAGTGTGCTGATGCTCATCCCCAGTGTCTTCGCGATATCATCTTGTGTTGGAGCGCTAAAAGACAGTCGCGACATTATCTCGCTCTGCACCAAAGAACTTGTTTCACCTATTACTGGCGGTAAATCGTTCATCAACGTTTGCACATGTTTTTCAAGGTGCAGAAGCAATGCGGGATCCGTATCTTTGATCGGGATATCCATCACTGCTTTATCGAACAAGATGCCGGGAACTCTTTGTTTCTGCTTGATATTGACTGACAATGCACTGGAGATTTGGGTCCGCTTTTCTTCGGTCAATTCATGCGGAAAGCGTAGTTCAAGGACTGGCAAGGGCGTCTCAGCCGCAATTTGAAGGCTGGTCAAAAAAGCAGACATTCGAAACTCATTGTGAGCTCCATCAGAACGCATCAGTTCAGCGATGGAATCTATCTCCAGAAACATGCCACGTTCTTCTTCATAGAAGGACAGTTTGGCAAAGCCCCGAGCCAAGCGAGCATAGTTCACTGCCTTCTCGATTGCCTCGCCAACGGTCGGAGAGTTCAAAACGACATAGCTGAGGAGTGTAGTCTTTCTGGGGTTGAAGGTTTTTCCCGCAGTGATCGCAAACAGGGGGTCTCGGGTCTCTTGCACTGCAAGCTCCAAGAGGCGGAGCTCATTGCGAACATCAACAAAATCCGGCGGAGTTTTGTGACAATCAACGGGTAAGTTGGTCGATCTCAGAAGCGCAACAATATCTGAACCACGGTTTTCCAGAAGCCTGGCTAAGTGATGCACACCAAAACCTGGAACATTCCAAGATTGGCCGTCAGAACTCACCTTGTCCTCTTTCATGCTCATATGCCGCCCGAGACTGAAGTGCCCTGCTAATCAGGGCGTTTTGTGTTTTAGGTAACAATACGCAGGGTCCAAAAGCCATGCCAAGAAATCGTTTGATTGTCGGCGGCAATGTAGTGGTTTTTTACGCCTGAAGCGAACGGCAGAAATGCGGGCTGCGACCGCAGTATCATTATCGTATGCTGTATGTCCGGAAAGGGCCGTGATCCGCGCGCATAGTCCTCGCCGCCAATATGCTGCGGCGACACCGGGGGCTGCAAGAAGCCTAGACTGTCCAGACATCATCGAAGAGAGGTCGCCCGCTTTGTGGATTATGGGCGATAGACGCTTAAGAAGATCCGCTGTATCAAGTTTCTAAGGCTGCTCAAAATTGGACCAGTCATGCCCGTCACTTCGGCTCACGCTTGCTCACCGTAGAGATAGAGCTTTTCACCTGACAGGATCGCAAAGTGCAGATCCTCAAAATCCTTTGGCGACATATCCCCCCAATTAGGCGTTTCAACGACCTGCATCTGGCCAATACGTTGGCCAATTTGACTGAGGGTTTTTGCTTGTCCGCATCGTTGGGCGTCGTAGCTTTTGAGCAGGTCAGGTAAATCTTTGGCTGCGCCCGCAAGCATTTCCAGCGCCAGCGCGTCTTCTAATGCCTTTGTAGCCCCGCTTGCGGTGTGCGGGCGGGTCATTGTTCCTGCATCGCCAATCAGCAGCGTTCTTTTGCTGACATAGGTATCGACGATGCTGTCATAGATCGGCTGTATCGACACGTCTTTGTGGCGGGTTTGGGCGAGGAGGCTGCGAATGGCGGGTGGAAAGTGATCGTTCAACAGCATCTGAAGCTCGGCGAACGCCGCCATCGTGACACTGCCTGGGGGAATAGATTCGACGCCGTTCAACGGTTGTGCTTCAGGACAGGATGCGTACACTGCCCAATTCACACGGCGTTGCCCGGTCGCGGCGCTGCCGTCAAAATTCGGGATCATGTAAAGGACTCCGTGTCCGCCCGAAAAAGGGACAGTCAACCAGGCCGTCTCTTTGTCGATCGCCTCAATCAAATGGGTGTCGGCACACTCTGCCTCAGGATAATTCCCGCGCCACAGCACATAGCCTGCGTAGTCCGTTTCGATTTGGGGATGCATCCTTTGGCGCACCGCAGAGTTGTATCCATCCGCGCCTATGAGAAGATCAAAGTCTCGCGTCTCACCGTCCTGGAAGGTCACTGTGACGCCATTTGCAGTCTCTGTGAAATCCAAGAGCATCTTGCCCTCGTGATAGATGTCATCGGAGACTGTTTCCCGCAGCGCACGCCACAGGTTCCCCCAGTTATTGGCGAAGGCGGGGGTCGCTTGGGTCCACAAGCGCTTTCCGTCACGACTTCCATCGGGAAACTGCCACCAACGCGATTTCATCTCGCAACTTGGGAAATTCTTAGGAAGATATCCCTTGTCCATAAGCGTGGCGCGTAGAGGGCCCGGAATGCCGATGCCGGACCCGCGGTCCATCAGCCCTTTTGAGGATCGTTCGAACACGTCCACATTGCAGCCAGCTCGGGTCAACGCTGTTGCTGCGGCGCAGCCTGCGATGCTGCCACCGATCACACCAACTTGCAAACCTTCCAGACTCATGCATTCCTCCCAAGTCGAATTCACATAACTTTATCTTGTATATTTAATTATACAATGTAAAATAAAGAAATGCACAAACCCACTATGCGATCGAAAAAAACAAACAAACGCCGTGACTTAACGGTGGGCAAAATTGTTGAAGCGTCCCTTGTCGTTTTGAAGTCAAGCGACCCATCTGCACTTACAATGCGGCGCGTGGCAGAAGAATGCGGTGTTTCAGCCATGGCGATCTATCATCATATCGACGACAAGAACCAACTCGCCACCCTCGCAGTTGATAGCCTCTTTCTTGCAGCCGCGCAGGGTCTGCGAATAGGGGAAGATTGGAGAGACCGCTTACTCGATTTTTTGGAGGAGGTTCGAAAGCGGCTATTGGAAACACCTGGTGCGGGCATGATCTTTGTCCGCCAGGCTATCATCGGCCCCGGAACCGCCACCACGACAGAGCTGATGTTTGAATGTCTCAGGGCGGGTGGGTTCAGCGGTAGGGCCATCGCCGAAGCGAGTGACGCAATTACCATGCTACTCATCGGATCGATCGCCAACGATCTCACCCGGCCACCGCAGATACGTGAGGAGTTGGGCAAGCAACTCGCGCCCGAGGATACCCCGATATTACAAAAGAACATGCAAACCTATGCAACCAGAGACGGCGGCGAACGGTTCATGCTTGCTATAGGCTGGATTCTTGATGGGGTCACTCAAGCGGATGCAACAGGATCCAGAACCAAAACCTTATAAGCCGATCTTGATCTTGATCTTTGGTTTTTGGTCGGCAACTCCGTCCTTCACACCTTAGACCGACCTGTGCTCTCAGCGTGTCCCGTGAATGTCCGGAATGCGGGCTGCGACCGCAGCATGTCGGTTGGCTGCTGGATGTCGGCTCTGCGCCGAGTCTGCTTGCGCAATGCACATAGTTGTTTCGGCGGGTTCGTTCATTGCTTCGCGTTCTCAAATTACTCGGTCATTCTTGTTTGGCCTGAACATCCAAATATCGGATTAGAACTCTTGGGATGGACGGCTAATACCTACTGTGATCCTATGCTGTCGCAGTTCATGGGCATTCAATGCGATCAGCTTCGTATATTGTAGGTATTTTGGTAGCCATTGCCGCCAGCATTGGCCTTTATTTGGTTTCTTACCAGTACTTCGTTTCGGAGGAGCTTTCGAAAGCTCAGGGCCGGCTCTCTCTCTACCAAAGCTCGGTAAACAGCGAACTCGAACGATTTTCCCATCTCACATATGTGCTGTCACAGGATTCCTTTGTAATTGGAACAGCCGAAGGAGACGGCACCGGAGCTTTAAACCGACGCCTTGAGGATTTTGCGGAGCGGGCGGAGCTGGATGCTATCTACCTGATGGACGAAGACGGGATCACGATTTCCGCATCGAACTACCGCAACACAGAGAGCTTTGTTGGCCAGAACTACGCTTTCCGCCCGTATTTCCAAAGTGCCATTTCTGGCAAACAGGGCCGCTTCTATGCCATCGGGGCGACGACTGGTCTGCCAGGATACTTCATCGCCAACGCAGTGCTTGACGACCAGGGAGATTCAACTGGCGTCATAGCGATTAAGATCGATTTCTCTAATCTTCAGGATAGTTGGAAAAACTCGGGCGAACAGGTTCTTTTGGCCAATGAAGACGGTGTCGTTCTGCTTTCTTCGAACTCGGATTGGCAATATCGCTCGTTGACGCCATTGTCAGAACCACAGCGAGAGCGAATTCGAAACGCCCGGCAGTTTCCGGGGCAAGCCTTAGATGCGTTGGATTGGGTTGAGTTGCCGGGAGATCAGGCCAGAATTGCGGGGACGAAGCGCTTGCATCTTGCAGCAACGGATTTGCCTCATGGCTGGTCGCTTCACTATTTTGCAAGTGACGATCAGGCTGTAGCGCGCAGTTGGCTTGTAACTGCAGTTTTTGTCCTCTTGGCGGGGCTCACATTTATCTTCTTCCAGATACAACGTGCGAGACGTGTAAGCGCTGCCTTGGCGCGGTCCGAAGAGGAAGAAGCAATGCTGCGCGAAGCAAATGAAAGGCTTGCCATCGAAATCGACGACCGCAAAACCGCCGAGCGGAGCCTCAAACGCACCCAGGGCGAGTTGGAGCGCGCAAGCCGACTGGCCGCTCTTGGGCAACTATCCGCGTCGGTCACGCATGAGCTGGGCCAGCCCATCGCGGCGATGCGCAATCATCTGGTGGCTGCAGAGATTTCATCTTCCGGTGAAACCAAGCTGCCACAAAAAATCGGCAGCCTGGTTGACAGGATGGAAGGGATCACACGCCAATTGCGGTTTTTTGCACGGTCGGAGAGTGAGGCGTTCGACGACGTAGACTTATGCACTTCGGTTAATGCCGCGTTGGCTCTGGTTGCCCCAAACATCGAACAGGGCAAGGTGAAAATCTCAATTGATGCGTCGACTGGTCCAGCGTTTATCCGGGGCAGTGCCCTGCGGATCGAACAGGTCATCACAAATCTTTTGCGCAATGCCATAGATGCTACGGATGAAGCGGATGCGCCTGAAATCCATATCGCTGTCATGGCTTCTGATGATGAGGTCGTGTTGGAAATTCAAGACAACGGTCACGGGTTGGGCGAGGCAACGCTGGCAGAGTTGCAAGAGCCATTTGTAACCACAAGAGAGAGCGGGAGAGGCATGGGCTTGGGACTGGCCATTTCCACCAGCATTGTCAAAGATCACGATGGCACAATGACGGCCAGAAATCGAAATGGCGGCGGAACAATTTTCCGTGTCACCTTCCCGATAGCCTCAAATACTGAAGAAACGGACGAATGAACCTGCAGCAACCCTTCAAAGTTTTGGTCGTTGACGATGACAAATCAATGCGACAGTCTCTTGTTGAGTTGCTCGAAGCCGCCGACTGGACTGTCAGCGCCTTGCCACGTGCGACTCAGGTGACGGAGCATCTGGCTAACGCCTCGCCCGATGTCATTCTGTCCGATGTGCGTATGCCCGGCATGTCGGGACTTGAATTGCTGGCCAGCCTGGACAGGCATGTGGCGCCTCCGGTCGTACTGATTTCGGCGCATGGTGACATCCCGATGGCCGTTCAGGCCATACAGGACGGGGCGTATGGGTTCATCGAAAAGCCATATGAACCACGGCGATTGCTTACGGTGCTGAGGCACGCGGCTGAACAAAACCGAATGCGAAAAAGCAATGCCCGCCTCAAAGACCGGCTGTTCAAACTGTCAGGCCTTGACCGCATCCTGCTGGGCCAAACAGATGCTATTACAGACTTGCGACAAGATGTACTTGATCTTGCTGATACTTCGGTTGCGGTTTTGTTGCAGGGAGATACCGGCACCGGGAAAGAGCTGGTTGCCCATGCTTTACATGATTTGGGTCGCTCGCCGGAGGCACCGTTTCTGGCGTTGAATTGCGCCGCATTGTCTGCCGATACGTTTGAAGCGGAAATGTTCGGCGTCGCGGGTGAATCCGACGGAAGGCTTGTGGCGGCATCGGGCGGAACCTTGTTTCTGGACGAAATCTGCTCGTGCCCACCAGCGGCGCAAGCCAAGCTACTAAGGGTCATCGAAGATCAGCAGGTGCTGCCGGTGGGGGCTGTGTCGCCAGTGCCAGTAAGCTTCAGGGTCGTGTCAGCAACCAACGAGGACATTGTATTGGCAGCCGAGGAAGGCCGCCTGCGTAAGGACCTTTTGTTTCGACTGAATACTGTTGTCCTGTCTTTACCTCCGCTACGTCAAAGACGGGATGATCTGGTTCTGTTGGCAACGCATTTCTTGAACGAATACGCGCAGATTTATGAGATAGACGCACCAGAACTCGATCAGGACGATTTGGCTGCTCTGCTTGCACATGATTGGCCCGGCAATGTGCGTGAATTGCGCCATGTCTGCGAACGGCGCATTTTGGCGGCCCGGCGCGGAGGAGGGTCAGTGGCGCAGGCGATCCAAAGCGATCAGCATTTCGACGATGTGCCGGATACGCTACGCGAAGCGGTTGCTGCTTTTGAACGCGAGCTCATCGGCAAAGCCGTCAAGGCGCATAAAGGCCGCATGGATGCCGCCGCCGAAGCGCTTGGGATTGGCCGCCGGACGCTCAACGAAAAGATTGTTAAACTTGGTCTCGATAAAGAGGCGCTGTTGTAGGAGAAATCACTCTGCGGATATCCGCAGGGACTCCGAAACTTCACACGCATTTTCCTTCATAGGCAGGCTGCCGTGCATCCTGAATACTCTGCCCAAACACATTGCGTGATCTGGGAGGAGCCATTATGCGCAAACATCTTAACCGGGCGGCCATTGCCGCCCTGTCGCTGACCGTTGCATCCGAGGCACTGGCTGTCGAATGGAACGTTTCCCTGTGGGGCAAGCGTCGCGCCTTTACCGAACACGTCGAGAAACTTGCCGAATTGGTAAACGAAAAGACGGGCGGCGAGTTCACACTCAACATCAGCTATGGTGGTCTGTCGAAGAACAAAGAAAATCTTGATGGGATTTCGATCGGTGCGTTTGAAATGGCCCAGTTCTGCGCCGGTTATCATCGCGACAAAAACCCCTCGATCACGGTTCTGGAACTGCCGTTTCTGGGTGTGACATCGCTGGACCAAGAGGTCGATCTGTCGATGGCTGTCTACCAACACCCGGCCGTTGTCGAGGATCTGGCCCGCTGGGACGCAACCTTGCTGATGCCTTCGCCGCTGCCGCAGTATAACCTTGTTGGCGTCGGTGAAGCACCCAAATCCCTAACCGATTTCGAAGGTCTGAGCGTTCGGGCGACTGGCGGCATCGGTAAAGCGATGGAGACGGTTGGGGCCGTTCCGACCTCAATGTCTGCATCCGAAGTGCGTCAGGCAATGGACAGCGGCATCGTCAAAGCGGTAAGCTTTGCGCCACACGCGCATATGTCCTTTGGCACCATTGAAAATGGCACGTGGTGGACAACGAACTTCAACCCCGGCACCGTCAACTGCCCTGTCGTGGTGAACACGCTGGCACTGGAAGATCTATCTGACGAACACCGCGAAGCTCTGCTGGGATCGGTGGAAGAGGCACTGGATCACTACGTGAGCCACTACCAGACCAAAACGATGGAAGCGTGGGGCCCTGAGTTGGATCAGCGCGGCATCGAACGGGTCACTTTCAGTGATGAAGAAATCGCAGCGTTCAAAGAAGCTGCTGCCGCCCCCGCGGCCGAGGCCTGGATTGCAGAAAACACCGAGCGTGGCCTGCCAGCACAAGAGCTTTATGACCTTGTGACCGGGAAGATCGCTAACGGCAGCTAATCCACTCACTGCCCGGCGTCAGCTTGATTGGCGTCGGGTTCTTTCTTTCCTGACAGCGGAGTACAACGATGGCCGGGTCATCCCAGGTGCTGTCCAACGACAGCCGTCTCAGCATTCTCGATAAACATCTCTACAAACTGGAAAGCTTTCTGGCTCTGATCAGCGGTCTTGCAGTTTTCTCGCTGATGGTCATGGCCGTAGTCTCCGTTGGTGGTCGGAATTTCGCCAATGCGCCACTTCCTGGTTACGTGGACTGGATCGAGCAGGCCATGCCGTTGATCGCCTTCATGGGGATTTCCTATGCGCAGCGCGATGGCGGCCACATACGAATGGACATGGTCGTTGGAGCGCTTAGAGGCCGGACGCTCTATATCGTTGAGTTTATCACGACCGCTGTCATTCTGGCGCTGATCGTCTTGCTGATCTGGGGGAGCTGGGCGCATTTCGCGCGCAGTTTCGACTATGGTGCCCCACTGTGGAGCCGCGACAGCTCGATCGACATAGGTATCCCGCTGTGGCCCGCCAAGCTGTTGGCACCCGTCGCCTTCAGCGTGCTTTGCATAAGGCTCTTTCTGCAGCTCTGTGCCTACGGTCGTGCAATTCGCCATCCTGACCAGCCGCCTATCGCCGTCCCGTTGATTCCCGATGCCGCCACCCAGGCTGCAATGGAAGCCGAGCATGTCTCGGGCCACGACAACTGAGGTAAATTCTGATGGAACCCATTGAAATTGGTCTGATCGTCTCGGGCGGAATGCTTGTTCTTGTGGTGCTGGGTATGCGTGTGGCATTTGCTGCCGCAACGGCCGGAATGGTTGGCCTGATCTGGATCTTCTGGGCCAAGTTTGGGTACGACCCGGCGCGGTTCGGCAAGGCTGTGACTGTGGCCGTCAAAACAGCGGGGCAGGTGCCGCATTCCAAGATTTCGAGCCAGGCGCTGAGCCTTATCCCGACCTTCATCCTGATTGGCTACCTCGCCTACTACGCGGGCCTGACCAAAGCACTGTTCGAGGCCGCCAAGCGATGGCTGGCATGGGTTCCTGGCGGGCTGGCGGTTTCGACCGTTTTCGCGACCGCCGGGTTCGCTGCGGTTTCAGGAGCCTCGGTTGCCACATCCGCCGTTTTCGCCCGCATCGCCATCCCCGAGATGCTGAAGATCGGCTACGACAAGCGCTTTGCTGCAGGTGTCGTCGCTGCAGGCGGCACATTGGCGTCGCTCATCCCTCCCTCGGCTATTCTGGTCATCTACGCGATCATCGTGGAGCAAGACGTGGGCAAACTGCTTTTAGCCGGTTTCATTCCGGGCATGTTCTCTGCTTTGATCTATGGCTTGCTGATCATTGGCATGGCTGTTGTGATCAAAGACTTTGGCCCCCCAGTCTCAGGCTTTACATGGAAAGAGCGTTTCATGTCTCTTCCGCCTGCATTGCCTATCTTGTTTGTCGTCGTGACGATTATCTTCTTTGTCTACAACCCATTCGGAGGCGATGCTTGGGGCACGCCAACCGAGGGTGGCGCAATCGGTGCCTTCGTTGTCTTTCTGATGGCGCTTTACCAGGGCATGCGCTGGTCCGAACTTAAAGACGCGTTGCTGGAGACGGCCAAGCTAAGCGTCATGATCTTTACCATCATCTGGGGCGTGCTGGTCTATGTTCGTTTTCTGGGTTTTGCCGAACTACCCAGCGCGTTCTCCGACTGGATCACCTCGCTTGAGATGTCACCAATGCTCATTCTGATCTGTATCCTGCTGGCTTATGCTGTACTGGGCATGTTCATGGATGCGATAGGTATGCTGCTGCTGACGTTGCCCGTAGTTTACCCAGCCGTCATGGCGTTGAACGGTGGTGAAGCGGTAAGTGCGACCGATAGTACCTTTGGAATGTCCGGCCCGATGTGTGCCATCTGGTTTGGCATTCTGGTAGTCAAAATGGCCGAGTTTTGCCTGATCACCCCACCTATCGGGCTGAATTGCTTTGTAGTGGCTGGCGTGCGTGATGACCTAAGCGTTCAGGATGTTTTTAAAGGTGTAACGCCTTTCTTTCTGGCGGATGCAGCGACGATCGCAATGCTCGTTGCGTTCCCTGCTATCGTTCTGTGGCTTCCTGGACAGGTTTGAATTGCAGGGGATGATTTTTGAGCGCGGTTTGCCGGTGCGGCTTAGACAAAGATGCAAGATGCGTGCCATTCATGAATAAGCAACGGCGACCAAAAGCATAGATAGCTGGCGTCATTATCTGTTCAGTCGTGTAAAGGCGTGTCGACTGATTTGGGCCGTCCGCATGATCAGCTATTGGTGGGGCAGGGGACCTTTCTGCAACGGCACCGGAGCCTGTTGTGAGCCCAAAGCAGAATCTTGAGAGATAGTGGAAAGAGCACTCCGCCGTCACCACGGCGAAGTGCTGAATAGTGTGTGTTTAGCTGCCTTTCGTCGAGCGTGCGAAATCCTGTAGAACGGTAACTCACGGTCTGCAGGGCTAAGCCGCCACTCGCCGCACCGTCCACTAAGAAGCGCTCCGCGAACTTTGCGGACCCCGGAACAGCCTTTGACACAACAATTTGGAACGCCGCAGTTAACTGCGTGCACACCAGCATTGATTTCGAAAAGGTCCCAATGCCATCATCTTCTAAAAGTAGGAGGGGATTAGATGTGGAAACCAATCATATTTGCTTTTTTGATTGTCGTGACTGGTGCCGCAGCGGCTATGTCGCACGATGTGCGGGATCCAGCGACTTTGCAAAAACCGCTTATTCAGGACTTGCTAACCGAGTCGCTCAAAAGCACTGAGGGCTTGGAGGTTGTCGTGAGCCATGTTGCCCTACCACCAAACCTCACTTTACCAATGCATTGGCATCCCGGTGAAGAATTTGCCTACATTCTGCAGGGCAGCGTCACCCTCATCCTAGACGGCGAAGGCGAACAAGAAGCTTTTTCAGGTGACGTAGGCGTCGTTCCGTTGAAAAAAGTGCACACCGCTCGCTCAGGGGACGAAGGGGCAACCATTTTGGTGTTCCGTGTCCATGAGGAGGGCCAGCCAGGCAGAGTTTTGGTCAGCGACTGATTTTCAAGACAAAGGCGAAATATCCTTTACCGAATGCATGGTTGTCGGAACCGGGGGGGGTGCCGTTTGCCTTCACACTTGCAACCCTGCTTTTTTCCACCCGCTGCGCCAGCGATCAGCGCAGGTTGGAATAGAGAATAATGGTAAACGTGTTGTCTCGGTTATCGAAGCCGCATTCGGAGCGATCTCGTTCAATTTGACAGCCGCTGTTTTTGCCGCATCTATGTCATCGAGCTCAGCGAGCGAGGCAATCAGCATCAGGTGGCTCATCAGGAAGGTTGCACGCACAGACAAGGCTTCGCGACAGGCCTGCGCGGCTTCCTCATAACGTCCCAAGTGAAACAAGGCGGCACCCTGTCCCATGAAAGCGGCGTGCCGCAATGGATCACCCGGGCTGAGTTCGACAGACCGGACTGCATGTTCCAGCGCCTTGTCAGGGCGATTCAGCAAATAAAGATTTGCAGCGGCGAGCATGTGGACCGTCGCCGCGTTGGGATTTTCCGACAATGCTTCCTTAAAGGCTGTCCGCGCGCGGGACAGGTCCTGTGCCAGCATAGAGATCGAATGTGCGGCATAAGCCTTTGCAATGCCGTCCGCGCGATCGCTCCGCAGCACCTGCTCTGCGGCCGCGACAGCTGACTTGGGTCCCTGATCTACAGGCTCCAAACCTTGCACAAGACGTTGGATATGAAGCCATGCTAGCAAGCCCGCTGCGGAGGCGTATTCCGGATCTCGATCCAAAGCCAGTTTTGTCAGTCGTATTGCCTCTATGTTGTCTTGGTCAGTCAGCAAGTGGAAATGTGATAATGCTCGGAGGTAGAGCTCGTATGCCTGTAAGTCCTTGGTGGGTTTTGCACGCGCACGATTTGTTTCAGCGTGCCGCACCGATGGTTCAATAGCTGTAACTACGTCTTCGGTGACTTGATCTTGAAGATCAAAGATGTCGTCGAGCACACCGTCAAAGCGGTCCGCCCACAAATGGCTCCCATTTTCGGTATCTATGAGCTGTCCCGTGATGCGGACGCGCTGCCCGGAACGCCGAACGGAGCCTTCCAGTACATACCGAACCCCTAAGTCGCGGCCCACGTCGCGGATGTCCGTGCTTTTCCCCTTATAAGCAAAAGAAGAATTTCGTGCGACGACCATCAACCAACGAAACCGAGATAGCTCAGTTATGATGTCTTCCGTTATGCCATCGGCAAAGAACTCCTGCTCCGGATCACCCGACATATTGTCGAATGGGAGCACTGCGATTCCCGGCCTCACATCCGCTTTGATCGCGAGATTGGCTTTCGTACCCTTTGGCCAACACCAGATTCCAACATGCCGCGTGATGTTTTTCAGTTCGGTTTGCTCTCCGCCGTCGAATAATCCCGCATCGTTACGGTCAAGGCTGTTATGTGACGTATCCGAAAAGAGCACTTGTCCCGGCTTCGCGAGAGCCTCCAGACGCGCCGCAACATTGATGCCGTCGCCGAAAATGTCATCGCCGTCAGATACCACTTCCCCTGTGTGAACCCCGATGCGCAGTTTGATGTGGTCAGGTTTGTGGGCGGACTGAACTGCGATCGCGCAAGCTGCTGCTTCAGATGGTGATTGAAACTCGGCGATCCAGCCGTCGCCCATGCTTTTGATCAGTGAACCATTGGTATCTTCCACGATCGGGAGAAACGTGTCCTCGCGGAAGGTCTTTAATGCAGCGACTGTGCCAGTACGGTCCTGATCCATCAGCGCGGAATAGCCCACAATGTCGGCGGCCAATACCGTCGTGAGACGTCTTCCCATTCACCCCTCCTCTTTGCAATGAAGTTAGCTCGGTGGGTTGCTTCTGTCAGCCCATTCGTCAGATTTTGAAAAGCCTTAATGAATAGAAAGCACAGGTACAGGCATACACGCACAACTAAAAAGGTAATGCTCAAATACCTGTCGCGCATTCAGCAAACGGTCACCTTCATATCCGCGGAGTTAGTTACTTGCGTCTCTTTAGATGCCAATGTTCGTGGCAAAGCAATTCCGCTTTGGGCTCAAGGCAGACGTTCCTCTAAACTCGTTGAACGTCTGCTGAGCGGGACTTAGCCGTCATTCGGCTTTTTGATTTGGTCTTCGAGCTCTTGCAAAAACTCGTCTCGTTCTTCACTAGAGAACTCGTCCAAATTATAGTGTAACCATCCCCAACATGACGGAATGGCATATCTTAGTGTCGAAGGGTATTCAGGCGGGCGAACCAAACCCAAAACAACGTTGGCGTTTGTTACAAAGCCGTAAATATCAAATGCTTCCGGCTCCGCACCTAGCTCGTCACCTGTCGACTCCTTGTCCAAGCATGTTCTAACGGAAAACTGTTCTGCACCAACCCCATACAAGTATTGAGCATCGGAATACCTCGCATTCCAGCACAGCTCATAGTCGGAAGATTCAATTTCAAATGTCTTGACGTTGGCTGTGACCAGCAAAATCTCCTGCGAGAAAATGTCATCGTAAGCAAAATTCGGATCAGGACTGCAGGCCAACGCAACTGAGCCTAAAGACAAGTTAAACAATAGGAAGCTTCGAAACCAAACAATCATTCAATAGGGAGTAGCAGTTGTTTTAGCCCTCGAAAAGTGTGATGTTAGGTCTGAAGCTCTGTCGCTTTGGGCTCAAAACGGAAATCCCTTTTCGGGAGCACTGCAATCTTTTTTAATTCTAGATTTATTCCTGAACCAACTGCCTCCACTACTACTACTGCAGTTGCAAAATATCCGGGACGCAGAGTTTTCTTTTGGCAGGCATTTTGTCTGCACCATCTGATCGTTTCAGTCGCTTCGGGCCGTCCTTGACCTTGATTTTCGGCTTAGCTAGCGGGCCTTTTAGAGTCACTGGCCAGGGGCTTTTCGAAAGAGGTTCGCCGATCTTGCGGGGCTGTAGATCTAAATCCAAGACCTTGCCAGCCACATCGACCCCGCCAAAAACGACAACTTGGACATGATCCGTTTCCAAGGTGGTTTGTTTCGTCGAAATACTTCCATTGGAGATACTAATCGGCGCGCGCAAGCACACGATCGGAGCAACCTTTTGTTTTTCTTTGGTAAACACCCAAGGTAGCACACCCAGCCCCGCCAAATCCAAAAGCTGGGTCTCGATCGAGCCATCACGCAATGAAACTGTGGCGTTGCCGTTCATGCTGTTGGCAAAGTGCTTGGGTGAATCGGTTCCTCCTGACACCGAAAAATCTGCATAGATCGTACCGCTTGCACCTTTTTTGAAGTTCAGACCGTGAAGAATATCATCCAGCTGCCAGCCGCCTGCCTTGCCGGTCAACGTGAGCAGGTGCGCGTCGTTCGATAGATCCATTTGCCCGCTGACGTCGAAATGAGCGCCTCCGTATTCAAATTTCAAAGGTCCGGCCTTAAGCTCATTTTTGTTAAGCGTCAGTTCGCTCTGCAAACTGCTAATGCCTTTGGCGCCCTCTATGTGCCGAAGGTCAATGTCGACATCCATATCCATACCGGACAAGAGAACTGAACGCCCAATTGGTTTAAGCGTCACATTTCTCAAAGGGCCAGTGTCATCTGCTTCTTGATTGACGTCTTCCTCGTCGGGCCCCGTACCGCCTAGCTTCCGCAACTGTGCGGCGGCCTGAATGATAGTTCGAATATGATCTATCTTTATCAAGTCACTCTCTATGGAACCTTTCAGCACAGGATCACTTGTTGCATCATCAAGATCGGCGACAATTTCCAGGACAGATTCAGAAACCTCGACATTGGCACTCGCGTTCCAATCGGTGCCTTCGCTAGCGAGGTCAATCTCAAGGCGAGCCCGCCCGGTTTCCACGCGATCAAGCGATAGTGCCTCCAAAAGGTCTGCACCTGATGGGACTTCAACATCGATTGCCAAATCCAGGTCCTCGAATTTGAGTACATTCTTGACAGTGCCATGTACTTCGAGGTTCCAGACTTCCGTTTCGCTTGTCCTGCCATCCAAATTCGTCAGCGATAGCTGATTGATGTCGCCATTCAAATGAAAGTCGCCGGAAAATCTGCCGAGTTGGTCGTCCGGTCCTAACAGTTCTGGTGAGATCAAACTGCTTGCCGGAATATCCATTAGACCTTCTGCTGATATTCCTTGTAACTGCAGCGCGTCATCGACCGAACCGTCCAGAATGATAAACGGATCAGCCGGGTTCCCAATTCTCAAGTTGATGCTTCCGACCCTTAAGGCGCCTTCTGGTGTTCTGGAAAGTTCGGAGAACTTGATCGGAGGCGGACCCTCGCCAGACGTGTCCAATGTGAATCCGTTGGTCTTAATGACCATTTGCCGCTGCGGAATCCGCCCGGGGACGCTGTCGATAACCATGTCGACCGCGATAAGTTTAAGATCATACCGCGATGCGGCTGTGCCCGGTTCAGCATCTTCAGGGTACAACCGAATGCGGGTTGTCAGCGATACGTCTTCCGGATTTCCCAATTCCCCGATCTGCCCCGTCAACGAAAGGCTTTGTCCGCCTTCCAATTCAGCCAATACAGATAGGTCGTCAATTCGTGCTACACCGTCGACCGATTTGAATGTTGCACCAATACTTCCTGAACCTTCCAGGACACGGTCAATCTTCAGGATATCGAGAAGCTGGCCAAGTTCTACAACCTCTAGGGTCGTCTTCACTTGCAACCCGTCTTCAATGGGGGATTCCTCTGCGGTAATCGAAATCTGTTCGAAGTTCACCGCTACCTGAAACGGGTCTTCCGCAGGGAATGTCGCGTTCAGATCAAACCTCTCTCCGTTTAGCGAACCGGCCCCAACTGAGGTCGCAACGTCGGTTTCCGTATCGCGTTTTAGAAGCAGCTCAGAAAGCTTCAGATCCAGCTCAAGCCCGTTTAGATCATTTCGGTAGAAAACGGTGATATCGGTCAGGTCAATTTTATGGTCCGTTAGAACTCCAGCCAAAGGCATTTTAGGAGACTTAGCAGCTTGCCCGGCTTCTACATCTGATTGGGAAAGGGACTGCCAGTTTCCGACGCCGTCTTTGCCTGTGATCAGGTTCAGGTGAACGCCCGAGAGAGAAAGGTTGCTCAGCGATAGATTACTGTTCCAGAGGTCGCGCGTGGAAATTTCGAACTCAAGTTCGTCGATTGCTGCCAGATTCTCGTTCGCTCTCCGCGAACCGGGTAGTACCAGCCCCGCCGCTGACACCTGCAAGTGCCGGCCAAGGCCCAGACGCACTTCATCCTCTATGATGACGTCCTGACCAAGTTTCTTGGAGATCAGGTTTTCAACGAAGGTGGTCCTTACAGAAGAAAACAACGTAGAAGACAAGAAAAGCCAAGCTGCTAACACAGCTGTGAATCCCGGAGGCAAAATACCCACGGAATCGGTCGGATGATCTGACCGTCGCGGAGCAAAATTCCGCAGTCTG
>NZ_JBXWPK010000025.1:0-16907 GCF_059611825.1 Ruegeria sp. CDSA221 | reverse complement strand
GTACAAAGAACGCCCACTCTTCGTCCGGCATTAGATTTCGTGCCAAGCTGGCCTCCATCGCAGATACCGGCTTGAATAACGATCAGAGGTCGCTGTGAATCCCTTTCATCAACACGACCTAACGATCAGGGTCAAGCGGAAGCTAAATTCCATCGATGTCATCGATGCTCTGACCGACTTGTTCATCCTGCGAGGCACACCGTCCTATATCCGTTCAGACAACGGCCCTGAGTTTGTTGCACGGGCCGTTCGGGACTGGATTGCCGCTTTCGGCGCCAGCACGGCATACATCGAACCGGGATCAACCAGCGATCACAGGTTGAAGCTCAAATCGGCAGATGGAAACAGGTTATAGGTGATGGCCTGCAAGCGCGTGATTTTGGCCGTCAAATCGCCGAAACGAAAGTAGCGGCAAAGGCGCTCAACCGCATGACAGGTCTCGGTCGTGCGATGTATGAGCGCGTCATCTGAAGTGATGGAGTAATGGGTAAACTCGCCTAGGGTCAAGACCCATTGATTTTTGTCCAGCGGCGTAATTCACGGTTTGAAAACGAGCGGTGAACATGTCTGATCTTTTCTGGCTTACGGACGCGCAGATGGCGCGTCTTGAACCCTTCTTCCCGAAGTCGCATGGCAAACCCCGCGTCGATGACCAACGTGTGTTGAGTGGGATTATCTTTATTAATCGCAACGGGTTGAGATGGCGCGACGCCCCGTCGGCCTATGGCCCGCACAAGACGCTCTATAACCGCTGGAAGCGGTGGAGCGACAAAGGCATCTTCGCCCAGATGATGGCAGGTCTGGCTGCCGAACACGGCGAAGAGAAGACCGTGATGATCGACGCCACCTACTTGAAGGCCCACCGTACCGCGACCAGTTTGGGCGTTACAAAAGGGGGCGTGGACGCCTGATCGGCCGCACCAACGGCGGCATGAACACCAAGTTGCATGCCATCTGTGACAGCCGGGGACGTCCACTCAACCTGTTCGTCACCGCCGGTCAGGTCAGCGATTACATCGGTGCACGAGCATTGCTGAGCAGCCTGCCGGACGTCGATTGGCTGCTCGGGGACCGCGGATATGATGCCGACTGGTTCAGGGAAGCATTGAAAGACAAAGGGATACGCGCCTGCATCCCTGGACGGAAGCAACGGAAAAAACTGGTAAAGTACGACAAGCGCCGCTACAAAAAACGCAACCGGATCGAGATCATGTTCGGCAGGTTGAAGGATTGGCGGCGTGTCGCAACGCGATACGACAGATGCCCGAAGGTCTTCCTGTCAGCCATCGCCCTCGCAGCACTCGTTATCTACTGGCTATGAGTCCTGACCCTAAGTCATGATCCATGCAACACAGCCTGACAGAACCAAACATAGTCTTGCAGGTGTATTGTAAAGCTCGCTAGAGTTCGATAGGTGCCAGCAAGAGCTTCGGGGTTGTGGGTTAGTTTGCAAGATCCGCAGTCGGGGCAGCTACAAAATTTACATAATGTCAAAATACCAATAAATGACATTCAGTGCGAATTTATGTTGGACTATGCGCGGAAAGCGAAATGAATACTTCAAAAATAAAATTGGATACTCTTCAGGCGTCTCTAAAGGATAAACCGTCAGACGCACGAGCTGTCTTTCAAAGTATGGTTCGCACTCAACTGTCAAAAAGGAATTCTAAGTCCAGAGAGGATATTGCATCGACTTTTGTCGGACTACTTCAGCGCCCCGAACTACGAAATGAACTGCCAAGAGTGGCATCTTCTAACAAAGGATTTGTGACCAACTGCGACGTTCAAAAGGGTGTTTCATTGGTTACATGCTGCATGAATAGAAACGCACATTTAACTGAAACGATTCCGACTTGGCTAGCCCATGATGAAGTCGACGAAGTTGTCATAGTTGATTGGTCTTCTACGTATCCGGTTTCTGTCACGTTGAGAGACGCCGGCATTGAAGATCCGAGGGTGCGAATAGTAAGAGTTGAAGACGAAGGGAGTTGGATACTTTCGCACGCTTACAACCTTGGATTTCGAGCGACCTCCAGGTCAATAATTCTCAAAGTAGACAGCGATGTGCTGCTCAGCTCGACATTTTTCGAAGAAAACGATTTAGCCGAAGAACTCTTGATTGCAGGAAACTGGACATCCGCAGCCGAAGGACAATCACATGTGAACGGGCTTTTTGCCGTTGGTCGAGATCAACTACTTGCCGTCAACGGTTTCAACGAACGGATTGTTACATACGGTTGGGATGACGATGATCTTTATGAACGCCTCACGCAATCGGGTGTTCCAAGGCAAGATGTAGCATCACAAACAATCCGCCATATCGATCATGAGGATATCGGACGTGTTGCACCTTCCCAGAAGGAGTTTTTGTGTGCATGGGATGAAATTGAGGCACTTCCCATATTCTGGATTCAATTGAACAAAATTCTGGCGACATCAGCATCCCCGTGGGACATCTCCACTCCTATGTCCAAGTTCAATTCGCTGACAGAAGCCAAAGCCATGACGACAGTACGGAGAAGCCAACCATTCGGCGTAAATCCATCTCTGATTGGATCACGAACCGAACGCGCAGAAGCCGCTATTCAAGCCCTGAAATCCAGATTGAGGTCGTCGGTTATTACCGCGCCGTTATCGTCTGTGGACGATGCATTGGCGACTCTGGATCTCAATGACGCAATTTGGTCTATTTCATCAGACAATGAGAACCTGGTGTCGATACCGCAGCCGCAAAAGCACATCAACTCCCGGCCAAAACTGATAATCGATGCGCAGCACGGTTTGGGAAACCGTTTGAGGGCAATTGGATCGGCTGCAGTTTACGCTGAAGCGACCTCACGCGAACTCGTCATTCGGTGGATACGGGATGAACACTGTGATTGTAATTTTTCCAGCTTATTCGAATTCGAAGGTGCCGTTGAAAGCGATCTAAATGAAAACTATGATAACGCCCTAAAGCTGGATTTGATGGACAAATCAGTCAGGCATTCTTTTTTATCAAAGCCTAAAATTCACAAGGCACAAGATGTCATTGTGAAGTCGGCGTACCGAATAATTGGCGACCACAAAACGATCGATCAAGAGAGGAAATTTCTCCGCGATCTTAAGCCCGCTGTCCGAGTTCAAGAGCTTATTGATTCCGTACGGTCCCCGAATGATGTCTCAGTTCACATCCGAATGAGTGGGGGTGCTACGAAACGCCAGGAAGAAGATGTTCCCGGTGATTGGACAAAGTCCGAAGAGGAAATGATTAGGCGGGCCAGAGACAGGTCTCACTATGGATACTTTTTTAAGAGATTGGATTCTCTTTTAATGGACTCCAACAGCCTCAGTATATTCCTTGCTTCAGACAACGCAGAGGCATATGAGACCTTCGCTGCAAAATACTCAGACAATGCGGTATGGCTCCCTAGAACCGACTACAGCCGATCAGAGGATCAACTAGTTTACGGGCTTGCAGATATGCTGTTGCTTGCCCGCGCGCCCATATTGCTAGGCAGCAGTTGGAGTTCATTTACCGAAGTGGCCCATTATTTTTCTGTTAACCAAATGCTTGAGATTTCAGGAGTGGATTTTTGACCCATCCAGGCGCGCGCGATACTCTCCCAAGGCAGCCAGATTCAGAATCCGAGCAGTGCCTTCTCCAGCCATGGTTTCCAAATGAGTGATGCAGCAGTAAGAGATATTGCCCTAGAGCAAGTTATGTCGATGCGGCCCGTTCGCTCGACTTCAGTTGTGATCATTGAAGGACACAAGCCTGTTGAATGGTCTGAGGCGTACCAAAAAGCAGGGTTTGCCAACGTTGCCATCGCAACATTTGATCAATTGGACGAAGTAGTTTCCCAACAAGGCGAATTTGAGCCCTCACATAGAGTAATTCATGTAACTGCTGGAGTTCCAGCAGACTCACTATACGAAGCGCAGAGAAGTGTAGAAGCCATAGCAAAATACGCCGACTTTGTTGTTTTTACACCTAAACCGAATTCGTTTCAACTGAACGAAAGCCTGATGATCTCATGGCCAAGCTTTTGGGGAATTTTATTTCTCGTTGAGAATTTTTGCCTTTTCGACCCTATTCGACCCGCAGTCTGGAATGAAAGTTTCAGCGATTGGGATACAATGCAAAGCACCGTTGTCTTTGTTCGAAACGAAGAAATTCAAGCGGAAAATAATCTGTCAAGCCTTGTCGACTACGTGCATCCTTCAGTAGTGGAAATGAACCTAAAAGAAATTGCGCGTTTGGAAGACATAATATTGAGAGGTTCATCAATACCGGTAAACGCTTCGCGAGATATCTACTTTTATTTGCCGAAGCGGTATAGAAGTAAGAAATATGAACTCAAGATTGTTAAAGAACAACGTAAATGGTGGTTCGTCGCGCTATGTTCGCCTTGGCGTTTCTCCTATTGGAACGACCTTTGGAGGGTACAGAGAAGAAGGAAGCGCATGAATAATGTTACATGAAAACCGGAAGAAGCGCATTAAATTTGAAGAGTCTCCAACCACCTATCGGTTAATGTCATGCTAAGGAGCAAGCGGAAGGGTAGAATGAACTCAAGAGTTCATGAGAATTTTATTTACTTGGAAAGTAAAAAAATTGCTTTTGGCTATGTGCCAAAAGTTGCATGCACGAATTGGAAAATTGTTCTTCGAAGGTTATTGGGGCATGAAGACTTTAATCGAAAGGACATAGCGCACAATAGAGAGAAATCGGGGTTTCACTTTCTTGACAGAACAGTCAAAGAAGATTTCGAAGTGCTGAGTAACGAAGATGTTAAGAAAATGGCATTTGTTCGCGATCCTTATTCTCGCATACTTTCGGCCTATTTGAACAAATTTGATAGCATTAACAGACGAGTAGATTCACCCAAAAGCAAAGACTATTTCGACTTAGTTTTCGATGATGTTATCAGGTTTGAAAGATTCGATAGGCCAAAGGGTTTCCGGGCCAGGATCGCAAATTATATCTACGCTCCGAATACGGTCGATTTTCTTACGTTCTTGGAATGGATTAAAGCGAAGAGGAAAGAATCGTTTTATGCAAACGATGAACATTGGACACCGCAGTGTGAAATTTTGCAGCATCCAACTGTTAAGATTGATTTTCTAGGCCGTTTCGAAAATTTGGCCCAAGACGCAAAAATCGCCTTACACCAAATGGGTGCAGATTTCGAATTTCCAACGCAAGCGGATGTCGGATTTAGCCCAACTAAAGCTGACGAAAAATTGAAGCGGTTTTATGCCAAGGAACACGTAGATTTGGTTAATGAACTTTTCTCCCGTGATTTTGATGTCTATGGTTACCCACGATGGGATGAGCGTGGCTGACACACTCGGTACTCTGTTATCTTTCTCTCGATGCCATTTGTCTTTGCCAGTGAAATTGTCAAAGCATTGCAAAAACTTGCTTGCTCGGTCTGCTATTGCTACAGAGTACCTTAAAATCGTGAAACTTAGGAGTGTCGGCGTGCCACTGGAATTGTATCGACCTAGTAGCATTTTTCCCGGTAAATCATGAGAGCTTTGCTGTCGAAGAATCTTGTTGCGTTGTCCAAGCCAAGATGTGGTTCACTCAGCCTCCGGCGTATGATTGATCCTCACCTTGCCCCTGGGGATATTGCTGTTGATTTTGCAGGACAGCTTCCATCGCTGCATCCTCATATTACAGGTCCATTTCTTGCCCAATATCTGTGTGATCGGAGGCACGATGTTTCAAAGTTGTCTTTCATAATTACAGTTCGTGATCCAATCGAGATGCTCTGGTCATATTGGAAATATTTCAAACCAGATATTTTGTGCCGATACACCTTCACAAATGGCTGGGATGCTTCAGCACCGCTTGATTTTGAAACGTGGGTATGTACTGGCAAGCTTGCTATACGAAAGGAATTGTTGGAGCTCGGGCCGAGCTGGATATCGGTGGAAAACCTTTCGCCACTTAGCCTAGAGGCGCGTGCCGCGGGTTCAAACGGGGAGTTGATGGTAGACCACATCTTTCGCTTGGAAAACGCAGCTGAACTAGCAAAGTTTTTATCCGAGGTCATCGGTACCAGAGTTTCAGAGGTTCGTACGAATGAATCATACGACAAGAATCTACCAAAATTGGGGTGCGAATCTCGAAATCGTATAAGAAGTATGTTCCCTTTGGAATCCCAATATTACGGTGTTTAGCTTGTTCTTTTGGGACTTTGTTGAACAAAAATGCCGTAAGGGACTCACTGCGTGAATCCATCGTTAGGCGCGCAGTGGGGTATTGTGAAAACTCGGGAAGTAATGTTTCGGTCTCACGGCAGTAATCTCCATAGTTGATTGTAACGGTGGCTGCGTGAGCTGAGGGAAGCCTTCCCTGCCCGGCGGGCTGCGTTGCTGGAAGCACTTGAGCGGTTTGGGTTTGATTTTGATGCGCTGCTGAAGAAGGATTTTGAGGCGGAGCATTCCGATGTCCAGATCGCGCGGAAGCATGGGGTTAATGCCAAGTGGATACAGGTGCAGAGGCGCAGGTTGGAGTTTCCGCTCATATGCGGCGCCCATCGAAGCATCCCTCAGATGAGGAGTTGGCTGAGGGATTTGCGAAGGCTGGCCAGAGTTACTCTGAGGCGGCCAGACAACTGGGAATGGATCGCGCGATGTTTGTCCGAAGTTGGGGAAAGGTGCGGGGTCGTTGAAGGGCGGCACCATCGCGGAAGTGGCCCTTATTTGTGGTGCCGCTGCGTCAACCGGGATATCAGTGTTTCCTCATCTTGATTTTAATTTCAGCGTATGCAGCTTAGGAGAGAGCTATATATTGATCTTGTCTTCTCAGGGTGGAGACGATTTTGGCAGAATTTATGTATGGGAGACAGGCTTGGCCTCCGATCTGCAGTTGGTTGCTTTGTGTTTGGTATCTTCTGGCTCCTGTCGGTATTTGCGCCAAAGGTTTCTTTGATGGTGGGCGCTTTCCGTGACCGATGGATTAGAAGCTGCGCTGCTTGGTTCCATTACTTTACCGAGTCCACATATCGTCTTTACAGTTGGAAACTTCTTAACTTCGCTCACACTTGCAGCCGAAGCGACGTAGAATTATAAATCGAAAGGACTTCCGATGACAGTGAGGAAGAAAAAAAGGTTTTTCTTAACTCTATTTTTGTCAGTTCTTTCGCCGGTCTTAGTACTGGGTCAACCAAAAGATAAGCAGGATGTTTTTCTTGAGGCTATCTCAACAATAGAGAGAAGCGACTATGAGAGCCTCGTTAATATTCTGGAGAGATATCCGGATATTTTAAATTATTCACCTAACGGTTGCTCACTTCTGTGCGAAGCGGCGAGCCTCTTTCGCAGCCCTCCGGAATCTGACCCGACACCAGAGATTGACGAAGTGGCTATCCAAATATTGCTTGACAGAGGGGCTTTGCCCGCACTTTCTCCGGAGGCAACTTTTACTTTGCTTGCCACGGTTAATGATCTCTGGGGAAGGATGGCTGAATTCCCGGTGGATAGTGGTGCGTGCTCTCCGAGGAGAGACAATGTCTTTCCCGTGATCAATAGCCTCATAGGGGCCGGAGCGGACCTTAATTTGCTGCAACCGACGACAAGTGACAGCGAGTTTACAACAGCTTTTTTTTACACCTACCAGTTGTGTCTTTCACCCTTTGTTTGTGGCGCTGATTACGAGAATGTCGATGAGAACTTAAAAAATGAACTTGCCAACTCACTGAAGCCTGATGAGCGGGAGATACTAGCAAGACTCGGGAGTAAAGGGGCGCTGTCGAGTCACTGTGTGGACAATATAATTGAGGAGTAGTTGAATTGGGAGGTTTTTTCTCTGACGGTCTATCGGGACATTTTTTCTCTGACGGTCTGCTGGGCCTGGACCATCGGACTGCCGGTGCACGAGAAGAGATATTGAATACCGGGGATCGCCTCGCTGTGGAAATCGGCGCACAAGGGGCGAGAGTTTTCAATAGAATTGAGGGAGACAGAACTACTGGAAACAAGTCTCTCGACAATTTGATCACTACGGTTGATGCTCTTGGTTTCGTCAGAACGAATGAAGGCCTTGAACAATATGACAGAATTACCTCTCACATAGCGAATGAATTCGGTGGAATGCCCCCTCGAGAACGAGCGCTGTATAAACAGGTTGATAGAGCGCTGGCTCGTATGGGTGAGGCGCCTCTCACGGAGCTGGAAAAGGACAGATTTCACACAAAAGTAAACGAGGGCTTCGCCGGACAACTCAGCGAGCGTGCGCTCAATGACGCTGACGAAATTGGGTTCACGCCAGTAAATACCTCGCCGCCCAATTGGTCGCCTACCAGATCAGTTCGAGATGGAGATACGGTAGCAAATGCCAACGGACCCGGAACAACAACCTTCTATTCATATGAGCAGTTTGCAAATGGCTATCATCAGACAGGTGAATACAAGAATGGCGGTTCTGTAACTACTGCGTCTTACGGAACTTATGTCGACGTAGGTGGGTGGGGCGGGGATGGCAATCCAGCAAATGATGTTTGGTATGACACGACCGGAAGTGATCTTTCAGCCACAACACAACTTTCTGACGCCTCTGAAGCAGCTGCGCTTAGTCGGGAATATGAGCTCATTGATCGGCAGTATGATCCGAGAGGTGTCGGGCAATGGGGGCCGGTGGAAGATGTACCAATGCTCCCATCTGATTTTCGTCTGAGACATCCTGATGAGGCACTACCGCTTGATCAACGCTATACGTTTCCTCCAAGTGTTCTTGCTCCCCTGCCACCTGCGCCACCGCCAATCGCTGTCGTCATAGCGGAAACAATAGGGGCATCGAAAGGGATCGACATAAGTTCGTTAAGCTATAACGATTTAGCGCCTAAACAAGTGTATTCCGAAACAAGGTTGCGCGATGGGACCGTAGTCAGAAAACCTGTTTATAGCTTCAATGAAGAGACTGGGGAACCTAGCCCAGTGACATCAGATTCTCACGCAGGCAACTTTGGCCGGAGCGGGCACAATTCTGGTACAGGCCTGTCTGGTGAAGACCATCCCATTATTCTGGACCTTGACGGCACGGGTGTCGAAATCACCGAGCTTTCGAACTCGACGGTATTTGTTGACTCCTCTGGCGATGGTCTGTTGAACCGGACAGCTTGGGCTGCGGCTGGGAATGGGGTTTTGTTTTATGACGCGGATGGGGATGGGACGATCTCTGAGTCGCGGGAATATATCTTTACCGAATGGGACCCGACGGCGACGAGCGATATTGAGGCGCTGCGGTCGGTTTTTGACAGCAATGGCGATGGGGTCTTTGACGCCAATGACGATGCCTGGAGTGACTTCAAGGTTCTTGTGACCAATGCGGATGGTTCACTGGAGGCGAAGACGCTGGATGAGCTGGGGATCACCTCGATTGATCTGACGGCGGATGCGACCAATATCGAACTGCCCGATGGCTCGGTCATTACCGGCCAGACGACGTTCACCTTTGCTGATGGCAGCACCGGGACGGTTGCGGATACAACGCTGGTCAGTGAGACCGCCAGCCATCGGATCGAAGAGAGCGAGAGCTTTGACGCGAATGGCACGCGCACTCATGTGCAGACGGGCTATGCGGCGGATGGCACGATTGCCTTTGTGGTAACCTCGGTAACCACTGCGGATGGGGCCTCGATCACCAACAGCTATGACACCAATGGTGACGGGGTGGTCGATCGGTTGCAGACCATCGTGACCGTGGCCAACCCCGATGGCAGCGAAAGTGAAACGGTCACCAATGTGCTGGGCGCGGACCTGGCCACGGGCATTCTGCTGAGCGAGACGAAGACCACCACCAGCGCTGATGGGACTACGGTGACCATTGAGCGAGATTCTACCGGGGGCGGCTGGTATGACCAGACCGAGATCCGCACGACCCATGCGGATGACAGCATGACCATCGTGACCACGGATCGCGATCCAAACGGAGGGGTGATCCGCAGCTCGACCGAGACGGTCTCAGCCGACGGGCTGGTGCGTACGGACGCGATTGATGAGGATGGTGACGGTGTGGTCGATCTGACCATCACCCATAGCATCGTGATCAACGCAGATGACAGCCGGTCCGAGACGGTTGAGTATTTCAATCAGGATGGCACGCTGCGCAGCTCGGTGACCGAGAGCGTCTCAGCTGATGGTCAGACCAAAACCATTGCCCGCGACCTGGATGGGGATGGCGATGTGGATGTTCAGGAAGAACTGGATATCAGCGTCAATGCCGATGGAACTACGGATTCCACACAAACCGTGAAGAATGGCGACGGCTCGGTGCGCAGCACAACCGCGCACGGCCAGTCCGGGGATGCGCTGACCAAGTCGTCGGCGGTTGATCTGGATGGCGATGGCGATGTGGACCTCACCACCGTAGAGGCGACCACGATCCATGCCGATGGCAGCCGCGAGACTGAGACAACACAGACCAATACGGACGGGTCGGTACGAAGCCAGCTGAAGGTGACGCTGGGCAGTGATCTGGTCAGTTCCGAGACCTGGATTGATCACAACCAAGACGGCACGTTCCAATCCACGGATTTGAGCCGGAGCGTCACGGTGGACGGCACAACGGGCGAACGGACGACAACCAGCTGGACCCGCAACGCGGATGGATCGTTCAGTGCGCAGTCGGTCTCGGTCTCTAGCGAGGATGGGTTGGTTGTGACGACTAGCCTCGATTCCGACGGGGATGGAGATATCGACCGGGTGGTGAGCGATGTCACGGTTGAAAACGCCGATGGCTCCTCGGCACGGACAGTCACTGCGCAGGCGCAGGATGGTTCGCTGATCAGTGAGGCCGAAACGCTCACCAGTGCGGACGGGCTGACTGTCACGACATTCTCGGACTTGGACGGCGATGGCGCACTGGATGGCAAATCTGTCTCGGTACGGACATCCAATGCGGATGGCAGCGTCACCATGACGGACAGCGCCTATGCGGGGGATGAGATAACACTGTTGGGCACCACCACCGTCACGCAAAGCGCGAATCGGCGCGATACAGTCACCTCAAGTGACAGAAATGGCGACGGGTCGGTGGATAGTGTTCTGCAGTCGGTAAAACATCTCGACGGCAGCATGACAGAGACCGTAACCCGCCACACTGCGGATGGTGGGACGATCTATCACCAGCAGACCGATGTCAGCGCAGACGGGCTGACCGCAACGGTGACGACAGATGTCGATGGCAATGGTGCTGCAGAGACAAAAGCGGAGCAGGTCACGGTCCTGAATGCTGATGGCGGACGTACAACAACCAGCACGGTTCGCAACGGCAATGACAGCCTGCGCAGCCAGTCAGCCACCACGGTCAGCGATGACGGGCTGGTGGTGACCAGCACTGAGGACAGCGATGGGGATGGCCGCTATGAGCGGGAGGTGACCTCGACCACCGAGCTGCGCGCCGATGGATCCCGGAAAACAACCGAGGATGTGCGGTCCGAAGACGGTACATTGCTGACGCGCGGTGAGACAATCCTCAGCGATGATGGGCTGGGGGTTGAGACCCTGGCCGATATGAACGGGGACCAGGTCGCTGATATCGCCACAACGCAGGTCACAAACCTGAACGCGGATGGCAGCACCACGGTGACGGCGCAGGTCAAGGATGTGACCGGTCCGGCGGATGAGCTCCGCTCACAGGTCGTCACAACAACCAGCGATAATGGACGCAATGTGCTGCAGACCACAGACCACGATGGCGACGGCGTGGTGGACACGCGCGTTCACCAGGTGATTGGTGATGATGGCGTTGTGACGGTCACAGAAACCGAGCTGAACAATGACGGCTCGATCCAAAGCCAGATGATATCGGTGAACAGTGACAACGGGTTGGAAACAACGACCCGGTACGACGCGGATGGGGATGGTGTCTTTGAGAGGGAAACGGTTGGGACAACCACGCTGAACTCAGATGGATCAACTACCAGCGTGGTGACGCAGAGTGCGCCCGCTGGCAGTGTCTATAGAACAACCGAGGTCGAAACCTCTGCCGATGGCCGGACCACCACCACAAGCGAGGATTGGGACAATGATGGCGATGATGACCTCACCACAGTTCAGACCTATGACCTAAGCGCGACGGGGGTCGAGACCACCACGGTCACACAAACCGCAGCGGATGGCTCGACGCTGAACACCAGCACCAGCGTGATCAGCGCTGATAGCCGGACCGTCACGCAATCCGTGGATGCCGACGGAAACGGTGTGGATGACATGGTGGCTGTCACGCAGGTCGATGACAGCGGAACCGCAACGACAAATACACAATACTTCTCGACCGGTGGCGGGCTTGAGGCTGCAACAACTACAACGGTCAGCGGCGATGGGCTGACCACCACTCTCTCGGTTGATCGCAATGGCGACGGCCGGGTGGATCGTGTCGTGACTGACACCACAGAGCTGTCCGAAAATGGTTCGGTCACACGAAGTGTCGATCACCGCGATGGTCGCAATATCAGCCTTGGCACCGAGATCTACACCACAAGTGATGATGCGCTGTCTTCGACTTCGCAACTGGATCTCGATGGGGATGGCTTGTTCGACTATACAACGGACAGAACGACCACGTTTGATGCCAATGGCGATGTTGTCACGCGACACATAACGGTCAACGAAACCTTCGATATCCAATCCGATATCAGGACAGTCACCAGCGGAAACGGTTTGGAGTCCCAAACCGAGATAGATTATTCCGGGGATGACGGCATCGACAGGCTGACGACAGTGCGGCTTGGTTCCGATGGCAGCATAACCGAGATGGTGTCAGAATTTGGCGCCGGTATCGAACTGGAGCGCTCTCACGTGCGCACTGTCAGTGCAGATGGTCTGACAGAAACCATTCTATCTGATCGGGACGGAGACGGTTTCCAGGAACGCGAGGCTGTTTCTGCTGTGGATGCAGACGGCACAACCACCACAACAATTCGCGAATTTTCCCGCAACACATCGCTCAACAGCGAGGTAGAGACGACAGTATCTGCCAATGGCATGCACCGATCGTTGGAAGTTGATGTGGATGGGGATGGCGATATCGACATCACCCGTACCACGGATGTGACCTATGACGCGCAAGGCAATACGGTCACGACCTACACGGAAACCGGGATGGATGGTCAGACGACCTATCATGAGGTTCAAACCGGTTCCGCCGATGGCCTGACATCCTCGTCGAGCTTCGACCTGGACGGCGATGGTGTTATCGATGGCACGACCCAACATCAAACCACGCTGCATGATGATGGCAGTCAGACAGCGACTAGCGAGGCGCACTACGCCGATGGCGAATTGCGATCCATGCAAAGCACTTCGACCAGTAGCGACGGGCGTTCGATCTCCGGGACGGAAGACTTCGATGGCAATGGCATTGCTGATCGGGTGACGGAGGTGGAAATCCGCGCGGACGGCGAGCGGGTCGTGACCGAGCGTGCGTTCAACGAGGCGGGTTATGAGACCAATACGTTCGTCACCACCACCTCAGCGGATGGTTTGACACAGACCATTTTGAGAAACGGGAATGAGCAGACGATCACCTATTCTTCGCTCGGGAATGGCAGTTACACCTGGGATAATGGGGTGGTAGTACCCACGTTAAGCCAGGCCCATTTGGTTGTGTCACATGAAGTGGACGCGCTCGGAGTTGAAACCTGGTCGGTCGCCAAGACAGAGTTAATCCAAGTCAGGCATACACGCCGAGATGACAACGGCAACATCATTGAAACCTGGTATTCGACCAGTGAGAGAGAAAGTTTTTCTGAAGAGCGTTTGGATCAGGCTGCAAAGGCCAGGATATTCCAGGAAGCCGCGCAGATATTCGACACTGTGCTCGACCGGGATTTGGATTTCACAGAATTTGAGACCCTCGTTGATTATGTGAGCGACGGACATCTCAACAAAATCAGCCTGACCCGCGCGTTGATCGAGTCCGGCGAGTTCCAGACACGGTATGGGAACTTGACCGATGCCGAATTCGTAACGCAGATTTCCCTGAATGCTTACGGAAGAGCCCCGACCCTGAACGAGCTGAATGACGCCCTGCGGGAGTTGGACAGCGGAGCCACGACCAAAGAGGACTTCGCCTGGGATGTAGCACAGTCCGCAGAGCATGTTGCTGTCGGCAATGGGCATCTCTCAACCAACAACTTTGATGTGGTGCTGAACCCGGCCCAGTTCGAACGCAGCCTGGACAAAGCTTATATTGCCAATCTTATCAAAAGCATCGTGGATGTTGTCTATGATCGGGATGCGACGGAATACGAATTGGAGTATCTGTCCGAGCAGCTTTTGGACGATGTAGATAATCCGGATGACATCGCCGCGAAATTGCTCGGGTATGAAGGTGATATTCAAGGCGTTGCATCGAACAGCTTGTACGGCTTGTCCGGTACCGAGTTTGTAAATCAGGCTTTCTTGAATGCATTCGGGCGCCTGCCGACGTCCGATGAATTGCAATCCTGGTCAGAGAATCTCGACAACGGCCACCTGAGCAAAGCGCAGTTCATTGCGTCTCTGGCGCAGAGTATTGAACACCAAAGCGTTGGTAACAGCCACGCTGCCACAACGATCAGTTCGCCTGTGACCATCGATGGTACAAGTGCTGCAGAGACCTTGACTGGTGAGAATGCTCAGGATGACGAGATTTTCGGGTTTGCCGGTGATGACACGATCAATGGCAAGGGCGGAAGCGACGTTTTGATCGGTGGAGCCGGAGACGATGAACTCCGTGGCGGGAGCGACACCCTCGTTTCATCCAATGGCAATGACACCTATGTCTGGTCCAAAGGTGATGGGAACGACTTCATCAAGGATAAAGCCAGTTCTCTTGTAGAAGTGGACCGCTTGATCCTGACAGATGTAGACTCTACCGAGGTTGAACTCATCCGGGACCCCGCCGACAAGTCACTCTACATTGTTGTTCCGGGCTCTGGTGGCGACGAAACGATACGCGTCTGGCAACAGTTTGAAAGCATCACCAAAGGGTATGGAATTGAAGAGATCCACTTCGGTGACGGGGTTGTCTGGACAAAAGACGACATCATCAAAAATACCACCCTCACCGGGGATGCTGGAAACAACACGCTGAGTGGCGGTGGCAGTTTTGGCGAAAATATGTATGGCCTTGAAGGTAACGACACGCTTGATGGCAATGCTGGCGATGACCATCTGCATGGTGGCCTCGGCGACGACACGCTCATGGGCAATGCAGGCAGCGACAGCTATTACTGGTCCATAGGTGATGGGAATGATCGTATCGACGAGGCGGAGAAATCCTCGATCACAACCGAGGTTGACCAACTTGTCTTCTCGGATGTTGCCTCAACAGATGTGACCCTCACGCGTATCGGATCCACATCTCAGGATCTGGTGATCACGATCAATAGCACCGGAGAAGCAATCCGGGTCGATGATCAGTATTCGGCGGATCGCCAAGGTCGCGGCCTTGAGAAACTTGTGTTCAGCGACGGGGTCATATGGACACTGGACGACATTATCAAGAACACGACGATGGGCGGAACCTCAGGGAACGACACCTTGATTGGTGTGGCTGATGAAACCGACAACCTCTTTGGTCTGGAGGGGAATGATACCCTCGAAGGGCGTGGCGGTGACGACGTTCTGATCGGCGGCGCTGGCGATGATACTTTGCGTGGCGGAGGGAGCTCGGAAGTCAGCGCAAATGGCAACGACACCTACATCTGGTCCAGGGGTGACGGTAACGATTGGTTGGCGGATAACGCGACGTCAAAAACCGAGACGGACCGCCTGATTTTGACGGATGTGGCCTCGTCCGATGTCCGGCTGATCCGGGAACAAGGCAGTGACGAGCTGAAGATTGTCATCTCCGGTCCAGGCGGCGATGAGATTATTGAGGTGTCCAAGCAGTTCAACAGCTCAGGCAAGTTTTTTGGTCTTGAGGCTATCGAGTTCAGCGACGGTATCGTGTGGACACGAGATGATATCGTGTCCCGAACGGTTCTGGAAGGCACCGATAGCGGAGAAACGCTGACAGGCATCGGTAGCTATGACGACAACATCTATGGGTTTGGCGGAGCCGATACGATCGATGCAGGTAACGGCGACGACTTGATCGTAGGTGGCAAAGGTGCTGATACGCTGGAAGGCGACAGCGGCAATGATCTGTATGTCTGGTCCAAGGGCGATGGCAACGATTTCATCAACGACACGGCTACATCTTTGCAGGATGTCGATACGCTCCGCCTGACGGATGTGAAATCGACGCAGGTTACTCTGACCCAGAATGGCAATGATCTCATGATTGGTATTGACCCGACTGGTGAGAGTATCGAAGTCAACAATCGCTTCTATTCTGCCCAGGAAGGGCGCGGAATCGAGTTCATCGAGTTTAGTGATGGTGTCAGGGTTGAAGTGCTCAACAGCGACGTCGCTGAGATGATCGTAAGCGGTACGTCTTCGAACAACACACTGAATGGCTGGGGGTTCAAGGATACGATTTATGGGTATGAGGGCGCCGATACGATAGAAGGCAAGCGTGGCGATGATGTCATCGTAGGCGGCACCGGTGACGACATACTCCGGGGTGGCGATAGCACACATCAGGTTCACAACGGGAATGATACCTATGTGTGGTCGCGAGGTGATGGCAATGACTGGATTCAGGATTTTGCGACCACAACAGAGCAAGTGGACCGGCTTGTCCTGACGGATGTTTCCCCCGGGGATGTTCGGTTGGAAAGGGTCAACGGGGCTGATGCCCTGAAAGTTGTAATTTTCGGTGCAAATAGCGACGAGACACTATATGTTGCGCGCAGATTTGAGGGCCCGTCAAAAGGCTACGGCGTTGAGGTGATTGAGTTCGCAGACGGCACGATCTGGACACTGGACGATATTCTGGCCAACACAATTGTCGAAGGCAATGCCAACAACAACACGCTGAACGG
>NZ_JBXWPK010000024.1:0-29106 GCF_059611825.1 Ruegeria sp. CDSA221 | reverse complement strand
CAGTGTGTCACAAGCGCCTCAGCAGCGCCGGTGAAGGGGGTTCTAAGCATTACAAACATACACCGCAAGCAGAAAATTCCCGAAACTCTCGAAAATCTTCAAAACAATTATTTAATGAAATAAAACAAATACTTACAAGTATAACCGCGCCCAAATACGGCGGCCAACCGCCAAGATGCGTACGGAAAATAGTGTTTCGCACAGGCTTACCGGCAGACTCAGGCCGAGTCGGGCGGAATCGCACCCCGGAATCGGCTCATCAGGGTCGAGATCGGTAGGCGCAAAGCAAGCAAAGCCAAAATCACGAACAAATAGATCAAGGGTTCGATCTGAAATCCTTTGGCCTGCATTACATAATGCACGCCCCCCAGAACTGCTGCCGGATAGACCAAACGCTGAAGCGCGCGCCAGCCCGGGCCAAGCTGCCGTACTGAAAAGTTGTTCGACGTCACGGCCAGTGGCAGCGTCAGAACAAATGCCGCCATACCCACAGTTATATAGGGGCGCTTCAGGATGTCCGCCCAGATCTGCCCGGGGGCCTGCACATCCAATACCAGCCAAACCAAAAGATGCAGACTGATATATATAAATGTCAAAACGCCCAGCGCCCGCCTGAACTTGATCAGGTTCACGCCGACAAACCTGCGCAGGGGCGATATAGCCAGAACAACAATCAAAAACTGCAATGCCAGTTTGCCGTACTTATGCTCAAGAGCCTCAATCGGGTCGGCACCCAAACCTCCGGTCAGCCCTTGATAGAACAGCCAGGGTGCCGGCAGGACCCCCAGCAAATAGACGGCCCAAACAGGGATCCGACGGAATATCTGGTTCAGCGCGCTCATACTCTCAATAATGCTTGGACAGATCCATGCCTTCGTAAAGCCCGGCGACCTCGTCCTCGTAGCCATTGAACATGAGCGTCGGGATGCGCTTGGCAAACAGCCCACCGCCGATTTGACGTTCCGAGGCCTGCGACCAGCGCGGGTGATCCACATTGGGGTTCACGTTACTATAGAAACCATATTCGCGCGGACCGGCCATGTTCCAGCTTGTCGGCGGCTCAACATCTGACACCGTAATGCGAACGATCGACTTGATGGATTTGAACCCGTATTTCCACGGAACCACCAGACGCAACGGTGCGCCGTTCTGGTTCGGGATCGGCCGGCCATAAATACCAGTGGCCATCAGGGTCAGCGGGTGCATTGCTTCGTCCAGCCGCAGACCTTCACGGTACGGCCAGTCCAGAACCGGATACTGAACACCCGGCATTTCATCTGGACGATAAGCGGTTTCAAAGGCAACGTATTTGGCGCCTTCCTGAACACCGGCCATGTTCAGCAGGTCGGCCAGTTCAAACCCGTTCCAAGGGATCACCATCGACCATGCCTCGACACAGCGAAACCGGTATATCCGTTCTTCGACGGTCATTTCGGACAGGATGTCCTTGAAATTGTAATCGCCGGGCTTGTCCACCAGACCG
This sequence comes from Ruegeria sp. CDSA221, assembly GCF_059611825.1. Taxonomy (NCBI): domain Bacteria; kingdom Pseudomonadati; phylum Pseudomonadota; class Alphaproteobacteria; order Rhodobacterales; family Roseobacteraceae; genus Ruegeria; species Ruegeria sp. CDSA221. The sequence continues at coordinate 27,623 of NZ_JBXWPK010000024.1, read as the reverse complement.
TCAATCTTGATGCTCCACGGCTCAGTAACAAGAGTATAGGCGTATTTTGCAGGATCTTCTTTCCGCGTACCAAACTCGTAATAATTGTTATAACCGGTGATCTCTTCCCAGGTATTCGGCTCCAGCGCCTCTTGCGCGGCTGCCCCCTGCGCCAGCCCTGCCAATCCGACACCCGCCATCCCGGCCATCATCTGGCGCCGGTTCAGAAACGCCGCCCGGGGGGTGACATCGGCATGTGTCAATGTGTTGGTCCAGCGATGCGCCATCTAAGTCTCCGTCTTCATACATCCTCTGAGGTGAGGTAGTCTGCTGATAGCACAGAGCCAAGGAAACAGGCCTCACGATTGAGCGACCAGTTTGTAACGTATCAGGGGGGGTGAGGCTGTTGTCGCGGCACCACCTGTGGTCACCACCTTTACAACGCAGGCCTCAAAAATGCAGGCTGGGCCGCAGGTATTACCAACAAGGGAAAAGATGGACGACCCATCCAACGATTGAAATCCACCAGTGGGAGAAGAAGAATGTGTGACATCTGCGTTATGAATGCCGTCAAAGACAGGATGCTGTCGCGGCGAAATTTCTTCAAGGCCGCTGCGGCCACGGGCGTTGCGGCTGCGACCACCGGAGCGATTGCACCAGCAGCGCTGGCCGCAGGTCATGGCGGGGTCGAGGACATGACCCATACGCTCAGCCCCGACTTTCCGACCTGGGGAGGCGAACCCGGCATTTCCGCCGAACAGGCGTTCAACTTCGCGGATCACGGCTTTAACCTGTTCAATCTGTCGATCAACGAACATACCGGCACGCATATAGATGCGCCTCTGCATTTTTCCGCGGATGGTATGTCGGTCGATGAGATACCGGTGACTGATCTGGTTGCACCGCTTTGTGTCGTCAATATCGCCGCCCGCGCGGCCGAAGACGCCGACACCCGCGTTACCCCGGACGATCTGAAGGCGTGGATTGCGGCCAACGGAGACATCCCCGACGGCGCTTGCGTAGCGATGCATTCCGGTTGGTCCGGCAAGACCGCCACGGACGGGTTCCGCAATTTCGACGGTGAGGCGCAGCACTATCCCGGATTTCACGTCGAAGCGGCGCAGATGTTGATGGAAGACACCGGCGCGCGGTCGATTGCGGTGGATACACTGTCACTTGATCACGGTATGTCCGCCGACTTCGCGACGCATTACGCCTGGCTGCCCTCGGGCCGGTTTGGCATCGAATGCCTTGCGGGTCTGGATCGGGTTCCGGCGGCGGGTGCCACGCTGGTCATCGGCGCACCCAAACATGCGGGCGGCACCGGCGGTCCGGCACGTATTTTCGCGTTGGTCTAAAGCCACGATGCACTAGTGATACAGCATACCTTCAAAGCACGGACCGATGCCCAAACCCATTGCCGAAATCACGCATCGTTATGATACAGCCGCGCCCCGGTGGCGGGACAAGATGCGCGCGCTTGGGTACTATGATGGCTACCTAGAATTCCTGACCTCGGGATTGCCTGTCGCTGACGACGTGACACATGTGGTCGATATTGGGGCTGGCACTGCGTCCTTCGCCGAGGCCTGGGTAGCGGTCCACGGAAAACCGGCCAGGATAACCTTACTTGAACCCAGCGCGGGGATGATCAGGCAAGGCCAAAAGGCTCTGAGGGCGCGGGGGGTCGAACCAGAACTAGCCCAAGGGGGGCTAGGCAATGTCAATCTAGACCCCGTAGGCGTAGCTCTTGCGGCCCATGTGATTGAACATTGTGCAGATCCGTCCCAAGCATTGCAAGACATTCACAGACTGCTACGCCCGGGTGGTCGCCTGTTTTTGGTAGTATCAAAGCCACATTGGTGTAACGCCATCATCTGGTTGCAATGGCGACATAGAACGTTTCAGCGCGCGGAAATCCTAAAGCTGCTGGATGAAGCAGGTTTTGATTGCGAAACGGTCTATTCTTTCCCATCTGGTCCACCCTCTCGGACAAGCCGGGGGTTAGTCGCGAAAAAACGCGGGTAAATTTCAAGAATGGACCCACCAGTCAAGCGGGTCCATTCAACAATCAGTTTAGGTTCAATGCACCACAGCGTCATCTGGGCGCGGGCGCTGGGATGTGCCCAGCCGGTCGCCTATGATCAGGCCTTCAGGTCCGGCGGTGACCGGTACAGTCTCGCCGTCCTTGATCTCACCGGCCAGCAGCGCCTCGGCCAGCGGGTTCTGCAAGGCGCGTTGGATCACGCGTTTCAGCGGGCGAGCACCGAAGACCGGGTCATAGCCCTCGTTGGCCAGCCATTCCTTAGCCCCGTCGTCCAGAACCAGCTCGATCTTCCGCGCGGCCAGACGTTTTTGCAGGCGCGCCATCTGGATATCGACAATGCCATCCATATCACCCCGTTTCAGGCGGTCGAAGATGATCGTTTCGTCCAGACGGTTCAGGAATTCGGGCCGGAAATGCGCCCGGACCGCATCCATCACATCCCGCCGTGCCTGTGCACTGTCGGCACCGTCGGGCAACTGGCTGAGCGCCTGAGAGCCGAGGTTCGAGGTCAGGATGATCAGCGTCTGCTTGAAGTCCACGGTGCGGCCCTGACCATCGGTCAGCACACCATCATCCAGTACCTGCAACAGCACGTTGAACACATCCGGATGCGCCTTTTCGACCTCGTCAAACAGCACGACTTGATAGGGCCTGCGCCGCACGGCTTCGGTCAGCACACCGCCTTCGTCATAGCCGACATAGCCTGGAGGGGCGCCGATCAGACGGGCAACCGCGTGTTTTTCCATGAACTCGGACATGTCGATGCGCACCATCGCGTTGTCGTCGTCGAACAGGAAGTTCGCCACCGCCTTGGTCAGCTCGGTTTTCCCCACGCCGGTTGGTCCGAGGAACAGGAACGAACCCAACGGACGGCCTTCGTCGTTCAAACCTGCACGAGCACGGCGCACAGCGTTGGACACGGCGGTCACCGCTGCATCCTGACCGATCACGCGTGAATGCAGATCGTCTTCCATCCGCAGCAGCTTTTCACGCTCACCTTCCAGCATTTTCGAGGTCGGGATACCCGTCCAACGTTCGACCACCGAAGCGATCTGTTCCGGGCGCACCGTTTCCTCGGCCATCATCTGGCTGCTTTCGGCGTTTTCGGCCTCGGTCAGCTTTTTCTCAAGCTCGGGGATGACGCCATAGGACAGCTCACCCGCCTTGGCGAGGTTGCCTTCGCGCTTGGCGATTTCCAGATCGGCCCGTGCCTTGTCGAGCTGTTCCTTCAGATCGCGCGCACCAGCCAGCTTGTCACGTTCGGCTTGCCACTGTGCAGTCATCTCGGCGGATTGCTCCTGCAGATCGGCCAGATCCTTTTGCAAGGTTTCCAGACGATCCTTCGATGCCGCATCATCTTCGAGCTTCAGCGCCTGCTCCTCGATCTGCATCTGCAGAATCTGACGATCCAGCTGATCGAGTTCCTCAGGCTTGCTGTCCACTTCCATCCGCAAGCGAGCCGACGCTTCATCGACAAGGTCGATAGCTTTATCGGGCAGGAAGCGATCAGTGATGTAGCGATGCGACAGGGTCGCTGCCGACACCAAAGCCGAGTCCGAGATACGCACACCATGGTGTAACTCGTACTTTTCCTTGATACCGCGCAGGATGCTGATCGTGTCCTCGACAGTCGGTTCCTGAACCACAACCGGCTGGAACCGGCGCGCCAAAGCCGCGTCTTTTTCCACGTATTTGCGATACTCATCCAGCGTGGTGGCACCGATACAATGCAGCTCACCCCGGGCAAGCGCAGGCTTGATCAGGTTGGCAGCATCCATCGCGCCGTCGGATTTGCCCGCGCCCACCAGCGTGTGCATCTCATCAATGAACAAGATGATTTCACCGGCGGCTTCGGTCACTTCGGTCAAAACCGCCTTGAGGCGTTCTTCGAATTCACCACGGTATTTCGCACCTGCGATCAGCGCACCCATGTCGAGCGCGAGCAGCTTTTTATCCTTTAGCGATTCCGGCACATCCCCATTGATGATGCGCAGGGCCATACCTTCGGCAATCGCGGTTTTACCCACGCCGGGCTCGCCGATCAGAACGGGGTTGTTCTTGGTGCGGCGCGACAGAACCTGCATCGAGCGGCGGATTTCCTCATCCCGCCCGATAATCGGGTCGATCTTGCCCTCAGCAGCCGCTTCGGTCAGGTCACGCGCGTATTTCTTGAGCGCGTCATAACCATCTTCCGCCGATGCGGTGTCAGCAGTGCGGCCCTTGCGGATGTCATTGATGGCTTCGTTCAGTTTCTGCGCCGTCACCGCGCCATCTTCCAAAGCATCCTTGGCTTTGGATTTCACCATGCACAGCGCCATCAGAATACGTTCAACCGGCACGAAACTATCGCCTGCCTTGGTGGCGATCTTTTCAGCTTCATCCAGAACTTTGGCGGTCTGACCATCCAGATAAACCTGGCCCGCATCGCCGCTGACCTTGGGAATTTTGGCCATGGACGCATCCAGTGCGTTAACGACACGGCTGGGCGCTCCGCCTGCGCGGGTGATCAGATTGCTGGCCAGCCCCTGATCATCGTCCATCAAGGCTTTGAGTATATGTTCAGGGGTCAACCTCTGGTGCCCCTCGCGCATCGCAATCGTTTGCGCTGCCTGCACGAAACCTCGTGCCCGCTCGGTGAACTTGTTCAAGTCCATATTTTGCTCCTTCTCTAAGCGCCCGGTTTTGACGCGCCCGCCTGGCAGCGCGCGTCGGTCTGGGCCTCACATTCAATCTGGGAAATATCTTGCGCGGTTCAAGGGGTCTGCCAACAGAATCCAACCTACCGACGCGGCACAGAATAAACTGTATATCCCCCAGTTTTCGCCACAGAACGCGCACCGTACATATCGACAAGCGATTGCGCCGCATCGCTGCCTGTCGGGCAGGAAACCAGATCGGCGGCGTCATCCAGAAAATCCACGGTAAAGGCGGATTCCCCCGTAACCTGACAGTCATCATCCATCGAACGATAACCGCCAATCAGCCGGAGGTTGTCGTTTGTCGGAGACCTCAGAACTGTATCAGCAGCCTCTTTTTCCAGCGCCATGTCCTGACACCCGGCCAGCATCAGCCCCGCGCAGATTGCGATAGTGGGTTTCGTAAACTGTCTCATTCCGAATTCCGTCCCAGTTGCACAACGCGATAATAGCACAGTCGGAAACCTCTGCCGTGATCTGAATCACGCAAGGCGCGCATGGACAGAAGCGCACGAAACCGTTAGGACGCAGACGTTTGCCAAAAAGGAGCCCCCAATGTCCGATGACCGCCTGATTGTAGCCCTTGATGTCCCCAACGCCCTGGACGGTCTGGCCTTGGCCGAGCGGCTGGGGGACAGTGTCTCATTCTACAAGATCGGTCTGGGAATGCTGACAGGGGGCGGGCTAGCCCTGGCGAACGAGTTAAAGCAGGATCAAGGCAAGCGCATCTTTCTGGACATGAAACTGTTCGACATTGGCAATACGGTGGAAAATGCGGTGCGCGGTCTGGCACAGTTCGATTTGGATTTCCTGACCGTACATGGTGACCCGCACGTGGTGCGGGCCGCCAAAGAGGGTGCGTCTGGCAAAGACCTCAAGATCCTGGCCGTAACCATCCTGACCTCGTTGAACCGGGATGATCTGGATGCCAGCCTGCTGAAAGCGGGCGATGTCCAGGACCTGGTTGTCGAACGCGCTGCCAAAGCGTTGGAGGCGGGTGCCGATGGCGTCATCGCAAGCCCGCAAGAGGCCGCGCTGATCCGTGCCCTGCCCCAAGCCGAAAACCGCTTGATCGTGACACCCGGCGTTCGGCCCGCCGGTGCCGCGTTGGGAGATCAGAAACGGGTCGCAACCCCGGCAAATGCCATCGGTGATGGTGCCGATCACATCGTCGTCGGGCGCCCAATCTATCAGGCGCAAGACCCTAAAGCCGCCGCAGAAGCGGTGCTTGCAGAGTTAAATTCCTAATCCCGACACTAGGGCAATCCGGCTAAATCAGGCAAAATTATTGCAAGAATAACCCGCAAACAGTTGACCTAAGGTCACTTTTCGCCCGATCCGCGCCAAATCGTCCCTGTGCCCCAAAACACACATGCAAAACGCGAGTTTCCACTGTGTGAACTGGGTTCTATCGAAAAATTCTATTTTGAGAGAATCTAAGTAGGTGATACTCCCCGCGGACCATCTCTTCCTGAGGTCCGTCACCTCCCCCCGCCACTTTGCGGGGGGCCTTCTTTTGGCAGATCTGGTTCCTACCCTCAATGCGCGGGTTTTGTCCGTGGCAAGCGAATGATATAGTCACCGAACCTTACGGACCGCATGGAAGACGGGAAAAGAAAATGCCCGGCCTCTGCCGAGATTGCCTGACAGAACTGAGGAAGGAACGCCGCTGCCCGGACTGCGGCAGCCCGCGCATCAAAACGCATCCTGAATTGTTTGACCTGTCCATCGCACATATGGATTGCGATGCCTTCTACGCCTCTGTCGAAAAACGGGACAATCCGGAGCTGGCCGACAAACCCGTCATTATCGGGGGCGGCAAGCGCGGTGTTGTGTCTACGGCTTGTTATGTAGCCCGGATTCGCGGCGTCCGTTCGGCAATGCCGATGTTCAAGGCGTTGCAACTATGCCCCGACGCTGTCGTGATCAAACCGCGCATGTCGGTCTATGCCGAGGCTTCGCGCCAAATCAGGTCGATGATGGACGAGCTGACGCCGATTGTTGAACCGCTTTCGCTGGACGAAGCGTTCATGGACCTATCCGGCACGCAACGTCTGCACGGCGCTCCACCCGCCGTCATGCTTGCACGATTGGTCAAACGGATGAAGGACGAGTTGGGGCTGACCGGGTCAATCGGGCTGTCACATAACAAGTTTCTGGCCAAGGTCGCATCCGATCTGGACAAGCCGCGCGGATTTTCGGTGATCGGCAAGGAAGAGACATCCGCGTTTCTGAACGACAAGCCAGTGCGCCTGATCTGGGGCATAGGCCCTGCGGCGCAGGAATCGCTGGACCGCGCAGGCATACGCTTGTTCTCGGACCTACTGCGCTGGGATCAAGAGGATCTGACCGCGCGGTTTGGCTCCATGGGCTACCGGCTGTGGCATCTGGCCCGCGGTCAGGACAAGCGCCGGGTTTCGGCACATGAACCGATGAAGTCCATCAGCAACGAAACGACCTTTTTTGAAGATACGGCCAATGCCGACATTCTGGATGGGCACCTTTGGCGGATGGCCGAAAAAGTCTCGGATCGGGCCAAGGCCAAGGGGCTGGCCGGGCGGGTTGTGACGCTCAAACTGAAACGGGCCAATCACAAACTCATTACACGACGCGTTTCTCTTCGCGATGCCACGCAGATCGCCGATCGGATCTATCGCACAGCACGGGCGCTGTTCGATCAGGTTGGTGATCAGGGCCCCTATCGGCTGTTGGGGTGTGGCCTGTCGGATCTGTGCCCCGAGGATCAGGCGGATATTTCAGGGGATCTGCTGGACCCGGATGCCTCGCGCAGATCGCAGGCCGAACGCGCAACGGATGAGATTCGCCGCCGCTTTGGGACGGATGCCATCGTCAAAGGACGTGCCCTGCGCTGAGGTTATTCTGCTGCAAGCTGCAGCGGCTCAGGCCCGATCCGCGCAATATCCATGATGATTTCGCCCAGGGTCTCTTTGAAGGCAGCGAAATTGTCATTCGGCTCGATCCTGCTTTCATCCATATACAGGGATCTGTCGATCTCGATCTGTACAGCATGCTGGTGGCGGCTGGGGCGTCCATAGGTCTGGGTCACATAGGCCCCGGCAAACGGCGTATTTCGGGCCACGCTCAGACCCGCCGAGACGAAAGCGGCCTCTATCTGTTCGACGACCTCTGGCGCTGCAGAGGCACCGAACCGATCCCCCAGCACGATCTCGGGACGTCTGGAATTGACTGTGGACGCAAGGGCCACGGCTTCGTGCGGCATCGAATGACAGTCGATCAGAATCGCCTGCCCGAATTCCTGATGCGATTCTGCCAGCAACGATTTGATCCGGGCATGATAGGGACGCCAACAGGTATCGATTCGCAGACGCGCCTCATCCATGGTCAGCTTACCGCGATAGATTTCTCGACCATTGGCGACCACACGCGGAATCACCCCCAGCCCGGACGCTACCCGCGGGTTATGGCCTTGGCGGCGCGCGCCCTGAATAAGGGCTGGATCCAGCTCTTCTGCGCTGCGGTTCAGATCGACATAGGCGCGTGGCATCATCGCCGAAATCAGTGGCGCACCATGGTCCGCCGCTGATGAAAATAACTGATCCACAAAAGCATCCTCGGAAGAACGAATCACATCTTGGCTGAGAACCGACCGCTTCATCAACCCATTTGGATAGTTTCGACCGCTATGCGGAGAGGAAAAAACCACACAGGACGTGCGCTTGGCAGGCATATCCAGTAGGTAAGCAGCGTTTTGCATGGCGACTCCTTGTTCGCACCAAACATAGACCGGAAAATAGTTCTACCAAACCCCTTGAACCCTTTTGCGACTCCTTTTATAGACCCCGCTACCGGCGCGGGGTTCCGCGCCCCATTTCGTTATGGGGTTGGCCACGCGACGGTTTCATGGGCGGTTAGCTCAGCGGTAGAGCACTTCGTTGACATCGAAGGGGTCACAAGTTCGATCCTTGTACCGCCCACCATGAACTCACTGCTTCGGATTTCCGGGGCACCCGCAAACCCAGGCGCTGGCCACGTCCTTGATGAAGGCGCCGCAGATTGGAGACAGACCCATGAAGGTCAAGAACTCGCTCCGCTCGCTCAAGAACCGGCACCGTGATTGCCGGGTTGTGCGTCGCAAAGGCCGCGTCTACGTGATCAACAAGACGCAGCGTCGGTTCAAAGCTCGTCAGGGCTAAGAACTGCACATACTGAATTCAAAGAACCGCGCCTTCGGGTGCGGTTTTTTTTGTCCGGCATTTCAACCAGATGTAATGCGGACGGAACTGCAGGAATTCGCTCAGAAAGTTCGGTTCTAAGATTCAACGTTGTGATAGGGCGATCTCGTGCTACGCTTTCCGTGATTTTATGACGGGAGGTCGGATTGGCCAACGATGATCTGGACAAGATATTCGGAACAACTCTGACCGACATGGTAGCCGATATAGGCCGCAGTGTGGCCCAGGCGGCCGAACAGCTTAGCATTGATCAGCTGAAAGCGCTGAAGAACTACCCCCAGGAACTGCGCGATCTGGGCATCCCGCCGGTCTTTTACCACATGCAGGATGTCGACGTGGAACTGAAGGTTGTCATGGAGATGAGCAGTTCCACCGAAGAAGGCCAACGCAGCAGGATTGGCACCTTTATTTTTGGCCCGAAGCTGACTCAGACAGACACGCTCGATTCCAAAAGCGCGTCCACGATGCGAATGCGTTTCGCGCCCGGTCCCGTAGATGAGAGCAGATCTTTGGATGGCAATGATGGCAACTAAGAAAGTCAAAACCCCCAAAAGAGCGCCCATAGATGTCCGCGTCACCGAGATGCCCGAGGCATTCACCACTCTGCTTCAGTCACTTGAAAACCGCATGACGGCAATGGAGGCGCGCGAAGTCGCGCTGCTCGAGACGATCAACGACCTGCAAGAACGGATCGACGATCTGGAAGAAGGCAGCGGCGGCATGTTGATGGGCGCGGGTAACCCGGTGATGAACCCGATGGCCGAGGGCCGCGCGGCAATGGGAGCGGACGATCCTGACACACAGGTCGTCAACGCGCAGGAATTCTCGCAAGCCCTGGGTGAACAGATCCTCGCCGGGTCTGATGGCAGCAGTGATTTCACCATCGACAACGTCAAAGTCGAAGCGGTTGTTGGGTTGGGCCAGGACGGCACCAAAGCCCAAATCGCGACGAATGCCCGAAAACAGGCGATCAGCCAGAACGCATCCAAGGTCACTTTTTCCGTCAGGAGGCGGACCGCCACGCAAATTATTGAGAAAGACTGAATTAACAGAGGAGATTGGAAATGAGTATCGGGCAGGAACTGCTAAACGTCCCGTTTGCGGAAATGGTTCAAAAGCTTGCGCTTTCCGTTGCCGAGTCGCAGACCGAGTTGGATCGACATTCTACAGATGTCGCCAAATACATGGCCGATCAGAAGATCCAGCTTCCGGACTTGTCCAATCCCAATGGCCCCCCCAAAGAATTCAGTTTGGTTTCCATGGGCTTTCTACCCGCATTCTACGCGGTGCAAGAAGCCGAAATTGAGGTCAAAATGGCGATCTCAATGACCAAGCAAACCGAAAAAGCGGGCAGCGCTTCGGTCAAAGGTGGTTGGGGCCCTGTCGCAGCGCAAGTCAATGCCAGCTATTCCTCGCGCTATGCGTACAGCCAAGAAGGCGCAAGCAGGCTGACCATCAAACTGGCCCCGGCCGATCCGCCGGTCCTGCTGCAGAAATACATGGAAGCTGTCACACAGGTCATGCTAAAAAAAGAACCGGTGTTGACCGACGATCCAGACCCTGAGCCGGCCCCCGCACCTGTCCCGGACCCGTCTCCAACTGAACCTGAAAAAAGACAGAGAAAGCGCTAAGCAGCATCTCTCGATCTTTCAGTTTTTAAATCAACACGACTAGGCCAGCCATGACGGCGTAGCCAGGATGGGCTTTGCCGACCCTAAGGCCCCGCTGTGCTGCACCACTTGGTCGGAGCCAGCGACATGTTGGCAGTGATTTGACCAACTAATTTTGTCGGAATTTCTTGCATCCCACTGAGAATCGTTTAATTGACCATTTCAGTCGGGTTATTACCCGCGCCGATTTTCAATGTTGGGACACATGATGCTGAAATCCTCTACCTGCGTTGCCGCCGCCCTGACGGCCCTGATCGCGACCTCTGCCGCTGCCGAGGGCGAACTGAACCTTTATTCTTCGCGCCACTACGACACTGACGAACGCCTCTATTCCGATTTCGAAGAGGCCACCGGTATCACCATCAACCGCATCGAAGGCAAAGCGGACGAGCTGATTGCTCGGATGGAGGCAGAGGGCGCGAACTCACCCGCAGATATCTTGCTGACCGTTGATACCTCGCGTCTGGCGCGTGCCAAGAACGCGGGTATCCTGCAGCCGGTCGAAAGCGCGGTTCTGGAAGAACGTATTCCCGCCAACCTGCAGGACGAAGACAACCAGTGGTACGGCTTTTCGCAGCGCGCGCGGATCATCTTCTTTGACAAGGCCGATGTGACCAACCCGCCCGCGTCTTATCTGGATCTGGCCAAGCCCGAATACAAAGGTCTGGTCTGCATCCGGTCGTCCAGCAACACCTATAACCAGACCCTGCTGGCCTCGATCATCACAAACCACGGCGCGGAAACCGCCAAGACCTGGGCCGAAGGCATGGTCGCGAACATGGCGCGTGAACCACAGGGCGGTGACACTGACCAGCTGCGCGGCATTGTTTCGGGTGAATGCGAGATCGCCGTTTCGAACTCCTACTACTTTGCCCGTGCAATGCGTAAAGACGTCAAAGGCCTGAGCGCTGAGATTGACATGATCGGCGTCCAGTTCCCAGCGCAAGAAGCCGAAGGCGCGCATATGAACCTGTCCGGTGCAGGCGTTGCCGCGAATGCTCCGAACAAGGACAACGCGATCAAGTTCCTGGAATACCTCGCCAGCGATCAGGCGCAGGTCTATTTCTCGAATGGCAATGACGAATTCCCGGCGGTCGAAGGCGTCGCCCTTGCGGATAACGTGGCAGCGCTGGGTGAGTTCAAAGCCGACGAGATCAACCTGTCCCAGGTCGCCAAAAACATCCCTGAGGCACAGAAGATCTTTAACGAGACCGGCTGGAAGTAATCTTTCATTCCATCGAGCAGAAGGGCGCAGTTTTCTGCGCCCTTTTTCTATTGTGAAGTTATGTTTTCTGGTCAATAATCTCATATACGGAAATGTTTCCCATATACGAGCTATGCCTGATACCCTATCCGACCGCCTTGCAAACCACCTGAATCATCTTCGCCAAACGCGGAGATGGTCGCTGGATCAGTTGGCGGAACACAGCGGTGTCAGCCGAGCCACCCTGTCGCGTATGGAAAAGGGGGATGTCAGCCCCACCGCGGAAACTCTGGGCCGGTTATGTGCCGCCTATGGGCTGCCGATGTCGCGTCTATTGATGATGGTCGAGGACAGTTTCGCCCCCCGCGTTCCCTTCGAAAATCAACCCGAATGGCGCGACCCCGAAACCGGCTTTACCCGCCGATCCGTCTCCCCTCCGGCCGCGGGTCTTGGCGGAGAGGTCATGGAAGGCCATCTGCCCCCAGGCGTTGTGATCACCTATGACACGCCGCCAAAACACGGGCAGGAGCATCACCTGATCATGCTGGACGGTGGCCTGACCCTGACCGTGGATGGAACCGCGCATCATCTGACCAGCGGGGATTGCCTGCGCTATCACCTGTCTGGCCCGACACGTTTCGAAACCCACGCCGAGCGCGGTGCGCGGTATTTGATGGTGCTGATATGATATCGCGACTGACAGCCAGTGACCTGAACAACGCCCTGGATGACCTGACAGAGATACTGCACGCCTGCGTGCATGGCGGGGCGAGTATCGGGTTCATTCAGCCATTTCCGTCGGACGACGCGCAGCGCTATTGGCAGTCCCATGTCTGGCCAAACATCCAGACCGGCGCGGCCGAGATATTCGTCTATCGTGATGGCGAACGGATTGTCGGCACCGCACAGCTGGTGCCTGCCGCGATGCCCAACCAAGCGCATCGCGCCGACGTGTCCAAGCTGCTTGTTCATCCCCGCGCGCGACGGCGGGGCATTGGGCGGGCGCTTATGGCGACGGTTGAGGCGCGGGCACGCGAACTGGGGCGGTCCCTTTTGGTGCTGGACACGCGCAGCACGGACCCGTCGCTCCTCCTCTATCAAAGCCTTGGGTTTGAAATTGCCGGAGAAATTCCGAACTACTGCCGCAACCCGGAAAATGATCAGCTGGAACCAACTACTTTTATGTTCAAAACCCTGACCTGAGGGGCGCTCAGTCCACGGCGCTTACGGCTGTGTAAAGCCGCCGAAACCGTCCCAGCCGTTCAGATAACGCATGCATTTCTGCAGGCTCGAACCTGTCGGTGGTCGCCGGTTGCTCGGCCAGATCGGCAATGGTCAGAGCGCCGTCAGCACAGGCTGCCAGCCGGGCGGCACCATAGGCCGGGCCGGATTCCGCCCCCGCTGAACGCACGATGGGCTTTTCGGTCACAGCGGCGATCAGACCCAGCAGCAGGTCGGATTGGCTGCCCCCGCCTATGGCGGCAAGCTCGGGCAAATTGTCTATCGTGTCGCCGAAGCTCTGCGCCGCATCAGCGAAACAAAAGGCGATTGCCTCGACCACCGAACGGCAGATCTCGGCACGTGTGGTGGCATCCTCGAGGCCAAAGAATCCGGCACGGATATGCGGGTCCCCAAGGGGGCTGCGCTCACCTGTCAGATAGGGCAGGAAAATGGGCACGCGATCACCGCTGACGGTTTCAGCAAGCCCGACAACCTCGGCAGCCGAAAGCCCCAGCTGATCACCAATCCACGAAATGGGCCTTGCCCCGTTCAGCATCGCCGCCATTTGATACCAGCGGTCGGGCAATGTATGCGCAAACGCATGGACATAGCGTTCGGGGTTGGGCTTGTATTTACGATCCGCAACAAACAACTGACCGGATGTCCCCAACGAGATAAACCCACGTCCAGGTTCAGTTGCGCCCAATGACACCGCACCGGTTGCCGCATCCCCTCCCCCGGCCACGACAGGCACGCCGGAGTTCAATCCGGTCTCAGCTGCAGCCCGAACTGTTACCGTGCCAACGACATTGTGGCCGTCGAACATCTGCGGCAGCCAGTCAACAGCGACATCCGTGGCTACCGCCATTCCGGTATGCCAGCGGCGTGAAGCCTGATCGAGCCACATTGTTCCTGCGGCATCGGAAGTATCGGTTGCCAGCTCTCCATGCAGACGCAGGCCGACATAATCCTTGGGCAGCAGGATATGGGAGAGTCGGGCATAATTGTGCGGTTCATGCCGTTTCAGCCAGGCAATCTTGGGCGCCGTAAAGCCGGGCAAGGGCAGGACGCCTACGATGTGACCAACCTGCGGCTGTGCCGCGCGAATGTCGTCGCATTCGCGGACCGCGCGGCTGTCATTCCACAGAATCGCCGGACGGATGGGGCATTGGTCGCGGTCCAACAGCACGGCCCCGTGCATCTGCCCCGACAATCCGACTGCTTTCACATCCGACAGGGAGATTTCGCCAGCAAGCAGGCCCAACGCATCGCGCGTCGCCTGCCACCAAATCTCCGGGTTCTGCTCGGACCAGCCGGGCTGTGGCGACGACGTCCCGATGCCGACTGACGAGGTCGCAAGAATTCGGCCGGCATCCGCGCAGAGGAGTTTGACCGCTGACGTTCCGATGTCGATCCCAAGATACATTCACACCCCTTGCCTTGCATAATTCCGATATCACCGGCCAGGCTATTGATTTTTTTTGCGCGCGCAAAGAATATGTAAAATTATGATAAGATCAAGGTGGACGAACAGACTGGCATGACGAAGATCAGGAACATGGAAGAGTTTGCGGCCCTCAGCGGCATCTCTCGGCCTACCGTATCGAAGTATTTTCAGGATCCGGACAGCGTTCGACCCACAACACGGCTCCGCATCGAAGAGGCGCTTGAGCGCTTCGACTATCGCCCCAACATCTATGCGGTGAACCAGAACCGAAAGCTGACCAAGAATATCGGCATCGTGGTTCCCTATCTTGCCGATCCGTTCTTTGCCGAAATCGCGCGCTATCTGGAACAAAGCTGTATTGCTGCGGGGTATCGCCCGTCGCTGTTCAGCTCGCATGGTGATCCCAAGCTGGAAATCGAAATTCTCGACGGGTTGAAATCCATGAAGCCTGCTGGAGTGCTGCTGGCGCCCTTGGGGCGCACCTCGGATCGGTCAGCGATCGAGAAGTTTTGCGCCAATGTGCCGACCGTCCTGTTTGACAGTAATCTCGAAGGCCTGGGCGCGGCCTTTATCGGGTCGGACAATTTCAGTTTCGTCTCACAAACCGTCGAATACATGACCCGCACCGGCGAACCGCCGTCATTTTTTGAGATGCGAACGCCAGCGAACCCCAATGCTAATAAGCGGCGCCACGCCTATATTGAAGTGATGGAACAGCTCGGCTTTGAACCACATGTCATTAGTATCGACGGCCAGGGTTGGGCATTTGAAGAGATTGGCAAACATGGAGCCGCCGGAGTTCTGGAGCGGCAAGAGCTGAAAACGGATTCGGTTTTATGCAGCAACGACCGCCTGGCAATCGGGTTTCTTTCGGCATGTTACGAACAAGGGATTCGGGTCGGTCGCAAGAAAGACTGCGCGTTGCGGGTCGCTTCAAACGATGACCATCCCTTCTCAAGGTTTACCTGCCCGTCTTTGACAACGGCCGCCCATGACTACGACAATGTAGCGGGGCGCAGCGTCGAAACTCTCTTTGAACTCATTGAAAATGGAGGGAAATTTAACGAGAGGACGGAAACACTGTTTCCTGCACGACTTGTTTTGAGAGACTCCGCATGATCAAAAATTAACGCGCGTAAAGTTTTTATTGACGCCGCGACAATTTTCCCCTTACCCTGTCCAAACAACATCCAAGCTCAGGGAGGACAAGGATGTATCTCAAGAACGCACTTCGTGCGGCGACAGCAATGACTTTCGTCGCCACGGCAGCAGCCCAAGCGGATACCTTAACAATAGCGACCGTGAACAACGGCGACATGATCCGGATGCAGGGCTATACCGATAAATTCACCGAAGCGACCGGCATCGATGTCGAGTGGGTTACGTTGGAAGAAAACGTGCTGCGCCAGCGCGTGACAACGGATATCACGACCAAAGGTGGCCAATTCGACATCATGACCATCGGCATGTACGAGACGCCGATCTGGGGCGCGAACGGCTGGCTGGTACCCCTGGACGGGCTGTCGGATGAATACGACGTAGGTGACATCCTGCCCGCCATGTCAGGCGGCCTTAGCCATGATGGAACGCTCTACGCGGCTCCGTTCTACGGCGAAAGCTCGATGATCATGTATCGCACTGACCTGATGGAAAAAGCGGGTATGGAAATGCCGGACGCTCCGACTTGGGAGTTCATCCGCGAAGCCGCTGCTGCGATGACCGATCGCGACGCTGATATCAACGGTATTTGCCTGCGCGGCAAGGCCGGTTGGGGCGAAGGCGGTGCTTTCATCACAGCGATGTCCAATTCCTTTGGTGCGCGCTGGTTTGATGAAGATTGGAAGCCGCAGTTCGATCAGCCTGAATGGGCTGACACGTTGAACTTCTACGTGGGTATGATGAACGAGTCCGGCCCCGCAGGTTACGCCACTAACGGATTTAACGAAAACCTGTCGTTGTTCCAGCAGGGCAAATGCGGCATGTGGATCGACGCAACGGTCGCGGCTTCTTTCGTGACCAACCCGACAGACTCGACAGTCGCGGATAGCGTTGGCTTTGCACTTGCACCCGACACTGGGCTTGGCAAGCGCTCGAATTGGTTGTGGGCGTGGGCTCTGGCAATTCCAGCTGGTACGGAACAGGCAGACTCGGCCAAACAGTTCATCGAGTGGGCGACATCCAAAGACTACATCGAACTCGTAGCCGAAAACGAAGGCTGGGCCAACGTGCCTCCGGGCGCACGTACGTCGCTGTACGAAAATCCGGATTATCAGGCGGTTCCGTTCGCCAAGATGACATTGGACTCGATCCTGTCGGCTGATCCGAACAATCCGACTGTAAAGCCAGTGCCTTACGTTGGTATTCAGTTTGCAGCGATCCCGGAATTCGCAGGTATCGCCACGCAGGTGAGCCAGGAGTTCTCGGCAGTTTATGCCGGGCAGCAGACAGTAGAAGAAGCTCTTGCCAAAGCGCAAGCCTTCACTGCCGAAGAAATGGAAGCCGCAGGCTACTAAGGCCTCCTTCCCAGCGGGCGGACAGAGGTCTGTCCCCCGCTTCACCCTTCCACAACTCGCGTTTTTCTCGCAGGCTGAGCTATGCCTGAACAGAGAGGTTTTGCGTCATGGCTACTCAACATTCCCGATCAGTTGCACGCCTGATGATGGCACCTGCAGTGATCCTGCTTCTTGGCTGGATGCTCGTGCCTCTGACGATGACGCTGTATTTTTCCTTCAAGAAATACCTGCCCCTGCGCGGCGGTGATCTGGGATGGGTCGGCTTGGACAACTACGTCCGTTTCGTCTCCTCCAGTTCCTTCTGGCCCGCGGTTCAGGCCACGCTGATGATCGTCGGCGGTGTGCTTGCCATCACGGTTGTTCTGGGCATCCTTCTGGCAATGCTGCTGGATCAGCCGATGTGGGGCCAAGGCGTTGTCCGCATCCTAGTGATCGCACCGTTCTTTGTGATGCCGACCGTTTCCGCATTGGTCTGGAAGAACATGTTCATGGACCCGGTCAACGGGTTGCTGGCCCATCTGTGGCGCTTTTTCGGGGCTGAGCCAGTTTCCTGGCTATCCGAGGCGTCGATGACGTCAATCATCATGATCGTATCGTGGCAATGGCTGCCATTTGCGACGCTGATCCTGCTGACCGCGATCCAGTCGCTGGACAGTGAACAGTTGGAAGCCGCGGAAATGGACGGCGCGCCACCGCTCAAGCGCTTTTACCATATCATCCTGCCGCATCTAAGCCGCGCGATTACCATCGTGATCCTGATCCAGACGATTTTCCTGTTGTCGATCTTCGCCGAAATCTTCGTGACCACCGGCGGCGCCTTCGGCACCCGTACACTCACCTACCTGATCTTCCAGCGCGTGCTAGAGGGCCAGAACGTCGGCCTTGGATCAGCCGGAGGTGTCTATGCAATCATCCTTGCCAATATCGTTGCGATCTTCCTGATGCGCATCGTCGGCAAGAACCTGGACGCGTGAGGAGGTAACGATATGAGCCGCTCAGTTACACCCCGTCGCAAGTCGCTTAACACCGCCCTGGCATGGGCCGTTGGTCTGCTGATCTTTTTCCCGATCCTCTGGACCATCCTGACCAGCTTCAAGACCGAAGCACAGGCCATCGCCAGCCCGCCGCTGTTTCTGAACTTTGACTGGACGCTGGAAAACTATGCCATCGTTCAGGAACGCTCGGACTATATGCGGTTCCTGTGGAATTCGGTCATCATCGCGGGTGGTTCGACCATATTGGGCGTGATCATCGCGGTGCCCGCCGCCTGGGCGATGGCCTTTGTGCCATCAAAACGCACCAAGGACATCCTGCTGTGGATGTTGTCCACCAAGATGCTGCCTGCGGTCGGTGTTCTATACCCGATCTACCTGCTGTTCATCCGGCTTGGGCTTTTGGACAGTCGCGCAGGTCTGGTTGTGGTTCTGATGCTGATCAACCTGCCGATCATTGTCTGGATGCTCTACACCTATTTCCGCGAAATCCCCGGCGAGATCCTGGAAGCCGCCCGCATGGACGGGGCAACGCTGAAAGAGGAAATCCTCTATGTGCTGACGCCGATGGCGGTGCCCGGTATCGCCTCGACCATCCTGTTGAACTTTATCCTCGCCTGGAACGAGGCGTTCTGGACCCTCAACCTAACCGCGGTTGACGCGGCACCGCTGACGGCCTTCATCGCCAGCTACTCCAGCCCCGAGGGCCTGTTCTTTGCCAAACTCAGCGCGGCATCGACCATGGCAATCGCACCAATCCTGATCCTTGGCTGGTTCAGCCAGAAACAACTTGTCCGCGGCCTGACCTTCGGCGCCGTGAAATAAGGAAAACTCCGCATGGGACGCATTCAACTCAAATCCGTGACCAAGAAATTTGGCGACGTTGAAGTCATTCCGCCGCTGGACCTGACCATTCAAGATGGCGAGTTCACTGTCTTCGTCGGCCCCTCGGGCTGTGGTAAATCCACCTTGTTGCGGCTGATTGCCGGGCTGGAGGATATCACCTCGGGCAATATCGACATTGACGGGGCGGATGCCACCGATGTCCCGCCCGCAAAGCGCGGTCTGGCCATGGTGTTCCAATCCTACGCGCTCTACCCGCATATGACGGTGCGCAAGAACATCGCCTTTCCGCTGCGCATGGCCAAACTGGATCAGGCCGAGATTGACCGCCGCGTAGAAGGCGCTGCTGATGTCCTGAACCTGACCGATTACCTGGATCGCCGACCGGGCCAACTGTCCGGGGGTCAACGCCAGCGCGTTGCCATTGGCCGCGCCATCGTACGTGAGCCTGCGGCGTTTCTGTTTGACGAGCCACTCTCGAACCTCGACGCCGCCTTGCGCGTTGGAATGCGGCTTGAAATCAGCGAGCTGCACAAGCGCCTTGCAACCACGATGATCTATGTGACCCACGACCAGGTCGAGGCGATGACGATGGCCGACAAGATCGTCGTGCTGCAGGCCGGTGTGATCGAACAGGTGGGCAGCCCGCTCGAGCTGTATAAGACTCCGCGAAACCTGTTTGTCGCGGGCTTTATCGGCTCACCCAAAATGAACTTCATTTCGGGCGAAGAGGCCGCGAAACATGACGCCCATACGATCGGGGTGCGCCCTGAACATCTGGAGGTATCCGATAATTCCGGCACCTGGTCCGGGGTGGTTGGGGTTTCCGAACATCTGGGCTCGGACACGTTCTTCCACATTCACGAAACCGGCCTTGCGGACACGATCACCGTACGAGCGGGGGGTGAAGTTGGCTTCAACCACGGCGACCGCATCTATCTGACGCCACGCGCGGATGTGATCCATCGGTTTGACGCAAAGGGCCTGCGGATCGAATGACACGTCTGGTCGGTAAAACCGCCCTGATTACCGGGGCCGCGCGTGGCATCGGACTGGCCTTTGCCAAAGCCTATGTTGCCGAAGGGGCCCGTGTCGCGCTGGCCGACATTGACGGCGCGCGCGTGCAAGCAGCGGCCGCCGAAATCGGTGAGGCCGCTTTGGCTATCGAGACGGATGTGACCAACCAGCAGAGCATCGATGCCGCGGTGGCAAAGACGGCTTCGCATTTCGGTCCCATCGACATTCTGATCAATAACGCCGCCATCTTTACTGCAGCACCAATCGTTGAAATCGAGCGTGCCGACTACAACCGAGTTTTCGACATCAACGTCTCAGGCGCCTTGTTCACGATGCAGGCCGTCGCGCGCCATATGGTCAAACACGGGACCAAAGGCCGGATCATCAACATGGCATCGCAAGCCGGACGACGGGGCGAGCCTCTGGTCGCCGTCTATTGCGCAAGCAAAGCCGCTATCATTTCGCTTACCCAATCTGCGGGGCTGAACCTGATCCAACATGGAATCAACGTGAATGCCATCGCTCCGGGTGTTGTCGATGGCGAACACTGGGATGGTGTGGACGCCTTTTTTGCAAAGCATGAGGGCAAAGAGCCCGGGCAGAAGAAACGCGAAGTAGCCGCAGCGGTGCCGCTCGGACGGATGGGCCGTGCCGAGGACCTGACCGGAATGGCCGTGTTTCTGGCCTCAGACGAGGCGCAGTATATCGTCGCGCAAACCTATAATGTCGACGGCGGGAACTGGATGAGCTGATGGATCCTCTGGCAAACGCAAATCCCCCGGTGCGGCTGCGGCGCGACAGCTTTGCAGACTTGCCTGCGACTGTCAGGACACCGAATTACCTGCCCACAGACCTGAAACCCGGCATCGTCCATATCGGGCTGGGCAATTTTCACCGCGCGCATCAGGCCTGGTATATCCACCAGTTGATGCAACAGGGCCAAGCACTGGACTGGGCGATCATTGGGGCCGGTGTCCGCAGCTATGATGCCGAAATGCGAGAGAGGTTGCTGGCGCAGGACTTTCTTACAACACTGATCGAGCTGGACCCAAAGGGAATATCCGCCGAAATTGTCGGAGCCATGATCGACTACCTGCCAATCGAAGAGGGCAATGCGACGCTGATCCGGCAGATGGCCGATCCGTCCATCCGGATTGTGTCGCTTACAGTGACCGAGGGCGGCTATTTTCTGGACGCCAATACCGGCGCGTTCAACGCCGATCACGAAGACATTCGATACGATGCCGCCCATCCAGACCAGCCGCGAACCGCGTTTGGCGCCATTGTTGCAGCTCTTCGACAGCGCAAGAAGGAGGGTTTGAAACCCTTTACCACGCTCAGCTGCGACAACCTTCAGGGCAACGGGGTGATCCTGCGAAACTGCATTGTTGGTTTGGCGCGTATGTCTGACCCGAATCTAGCCACATGGATCGACCGATATGGCGCATTTCCCAATTCGATGGTGGATTGCATTGTACCCGCTACGACAGAGCAGGTTGTTTCGCAATGCCACGGACTTGGAATCGATGACCGCGTACCTGTCTCACATGAAAACTTTCGCCAATGGGTGATCGAGGACAATTTTTGCGCAGGGCGTCCGCCGCTCGAACAAGTCGGTGCCACACTGACCCACGATGTTCATAGCTATGAGACGATGAAACTGCGTATTTTGAACGGCGGTCATCAGCTGCTTGCGAATGTCGGAGAAATCCTGAACGTCCCGACGATTTCACGATGCATGCAGGACTCTGATATCCTGGCGTTTTTCGCTAAAGTTCAGGCAGAAGAAATCCTCCCGCATGTCGCTGCTGTCCCCGGCGCTAAACCAAGTGAATATCTTGATCTGGTCGAAAAGCGATTTGCAAACACCGCCATCCATGACACCACGCGCCGTGTCGCGTTTGACGGATCCTCACGGCATCCCGGGTTCTTGCTGCCTTCGCTGCGTGACGCAGTTGCCTCGGGCCCTGCCCCCAGCGGGCTGGCCCTGGCCGAGGCATTCTGGTGCCGGATGTGTGCAGGCAGGCGCGAGGATGGGTCTGAAATTGCGCCAAACGACCCCCATTGGGCCGCTCTTCAGCACATCGCGCTGGCGTCCAGAGATGACCCGAAACTGTGGATCGAGCAGGATCAGTATTACGGCGAGATTGGCCGAGATACCCGCTTTGGTCAGGCCTTTTCTTTTTGGCTGACCAAGATCTGGAGACATGGCAGCCGCGCTGCGATAGCAGACTACGTCGTGCAGACCTCCGCGTCAGAGTAACCGGTCAAAACACATGGAGATCAGTCGCGGGCCAAGACCGCGCAGTTCCGTGACGTATCACGTGCAAACGCGGCGCAGGGGTTCTGACACTGCAAATTGGCGCGCACCCATAAAAATTGTAGGTGTTCTCATAATGCGGCATCGCCGCCATCGATTTTACTCACAAAAATTGAAGACTTTTGCGCACAAGTTTGCACGATTTGCCCATAACATTGCGCGGTTCGAGAAACGCGCTCAATTGATCGTAGTCACCACACATCTTCTTCAACTAAAACCGGGCGTTTCTCAATCAAGAGTAAATTCTTATTGGAAATATTCGACCCTGATCATAGGGAAGCAGTTCTTTCGAGGGCTTTTGATAGATCCTCGCTTCAAGAATGGATATCTCCGTAATTGCCAAGTGAGCGCGTCCAAACCGACGCGCTCACTTTGCTTGGTATTGCTTGTCACTACGGAGTTAAGAGCGATGTATCACTCTGCAGCAACAGCTTCCTCTTCCAGTGCCGGGTAGTCGGTGTACCCTTTTTCATTGCCGCCGTAGAGCGTGGTTGGATCGAGCTCATTCAGAGCGGCGCCTTTCTCCAACCGGTTGACAAGATCAGGATTGGAAATAAACGGCCGACCAAAGGCCACCAGATCGACGGCTCCGGTTTCAACCGCTTCAATCGCCATGTCTCGGTCATAAGCGTTGTTGCCCATTTTCGCACCGTCAAACAGATCATAGAGCATCTTCAGATCGCCACCTTTCGGAATATCGCGGGGGCCGCCGGTCTGTCCCTCCACAAGATGGAGATAGGCCAGCCCATAGCCATTCAGCAATTTGACCGCATGAGTGAATGTCGCCTGCGGGTCGCTGTCGGAGATGTTGTTGGCGTCCGAGAACGGGCTTAGGCGGACACCAACACGGTCGGCGCCCCACACGTCAACAACTGCGTCCATGACCTCTTTCAGAAACCGTGCTCTGTTCTCGACAGGACCGCCGTATTCGTCTTCACGCTTGTTGGACTCGTCCCTCAGGAACTGATCGATAAGGTATCCGTTGGCTGCATGGACCTCGACACCGTCGAAACCGGCCTCCTTGGCGTTTTCCGCGGCCCTCCGGTAGTCAGCAACGATGCCAGCAATTTCTTCGACGGCCAGAGCCCGCGGCTCAGATGTTTCGACGAACTGCTCACCATCAAAGGTCTTGGCCTTAGCGCCGATCGCAGATGGCGCAACAGGGGCACCACCATCCGGCTGTAAGCTGGTATGCGAAATCCGGCCCACATGCCAAAGCTGGATCACGATCTTGCCGCCCTCAGCATGGACGGCCTCAGTCACTTTTCTCCAGCCGTCGATCTGT
Source organism: Ruegeria sp. CDSA221 (assembly GCF_059611825.1). NCBI lineage: Bacteria > Pseudomonadati > Pseudomonadota > Alphaproteobacteria > Rhodobacterales > Roseobacteraceae > Ruegeria > Ruegeria sp. CDSA221. The sequence goes on along the minus strand of NZ_JBXWPK010000024.1, from coordinate 4,175 downwards.
GCTTCGGAATAAATGCCAGGTGTCCAGGCATAGCCTTTGCCTTGGGGCGAGATTTGCGAAGCTTCCGTGATGATCAATCCAGCACCCGCCCGTTGCACGTAGTACTTGGTCTGCAATTCATGGACGCTGTCATCTTCGGCTCTTGCCCGGTTGCGGGTCAGTGGCGCCATGACAACGCGGTTTTTCAGCTCGATTGCACCAGCTTTGATGCCGGAGAACAGTTTTTCATCAGCCATTGCTGCTTCCTTCTTTGGTAAACTTCGTTCAGATATTATTGGACCAATTAGTCCAATATTAGGGTCACTGTCTCTTGATTGAGTTTGTGTTAGGTTTCATTTCCTTGTTGTAGCGGGAGGCCTTATGGCGAAATCACCAACCGGGCTTGTTTCAGGGTTTGCGAAATCTGCTCAGAGGGAATGCCCGCCTTGCGCAAGGCTAGCGTGCCAATTGCAAGGGAGGCAAAGGCGCGTGCCTTGTCGAGTACCTGTCCCGGATCCGAAGGCTCAAGCGCTCTTGCAATAATCTCGTCAATACTCTCCAAATGCTGTCGCCCGAGAGCCGCCACTTCATTGTCATGCGGGGCAAGTTCCGTTAGGCAATTGATCAGCATGCAGCCGTCACGACCGCCTTGCGGGTTCGCCAAAGCTTCCATTATCGCACCAACGGGGTCATTTCCGCCCGCATCTGCAACGTCACGCAGATTTTTCAAACCACGCCTTGAATAGTGCCTGAGGGCTTTGTGAAACAAAGTCTGCTTGTTGACGAACGTTCCATAGAAGCTGGACCGGCTCAAACCCATGGCCTTGGTCAGATCATCCACAGATGCGGTCTCGTAGCCCTTGTGCCAGAATACGCACAAGGCTTTTTCCAAAGCCTCAGCTTCGTCAAAGGCGCGAGGCCTACCCGGGCCTGCGGGTGATTTGATGTCGCCAACTGCGAGAGTTTCTTTGCTCATGAGCAAGATGTGGAATGATTGATCCAGAATTTCAAGGTGGCGGTAGGGAATTTTTGGAATGGTCAGTCCGTATTGTGACCAGAGAAAGGAATTTAGGTCCGTGGAAATGCAAAACCTCCCCGCCGTGTTTGGTGTCACGCTAATCTTAGGATCAGGACTGTTTGTCTTTTTGCGGGAGTGTCAGACGAAGAGGATCGTGATCGTAGAAAAGAAAGTTCACCCTCGGTACTCGTTTCCAACACTGGACAGAGTGACTGGCGGCTTTGTCCAATACGTAGATGTTGATCACTCACAAACCAGAGATTGGTTCGGTAGATCCATGGCCAATGCCCTCAACTTGTGAGGATTACTACCCCAATGAGTAACAAAGCCACGAATTCAGAACTGGTTTTATTAGCATCAGTACGGCGGGCCGTTGTAAGCAAACCAACAATAATTTCAGCGCGCTAGGTTAAAAAAACGAGGTTAGCTGAAGTTTAATTCGCCCAATGTGAACTTCTTAACTTTGGCTAGAACGATTTCTTGTCAGTATCGTTTCATGAGTTGTTAGTGAGTTCGGTGAGTAAGTAGATGTATTTGCATAGTTTCGAGGGACATTGTAGCGCAGTCAATGACATCCGGATGGATGATTTTGCGCTTGAGTATTCGTTGTTGGACGATGCCGGCGTGCACGCACAATGGCAAAATGGCTCCTGGCAGATCACGCGGATAGCCGATATCTGGACAAGAACCGGGAAGGTACTTTCTTTGCCTTACAAAGGGGCCAACGCCTATCCATCTTTCCAGTTTGCTGAGGATGGAACCCCGCTTCCTTTGATGGAAAAAGTGTTGAAAGCCCTGCCACGTGAAATGACGCCGTGGCAATGCGCATTCTGGTTAACCTCACCCAATTCAGAACTCCGAGGGGAAAGTCCGGCAAATCGCATTCAGACCGGCGATGACTGCATAGTCGATATCGCAGGCGAAGCTGGTGGTCTGATGGCAGCTTAGTGTTAGCTTCTGGTCACTCATACGTCGTACAGCATCTGGCAAATTCGTGTCTCCCTTGCTGTTTCCGCCTCCGGCAAGAATAGCGAGATCAGGGCACTCAACGCAGCACTCTTTAGCGTACTTAGCTGTGGAGCAGAACTTCACGGAACATACCGTTCCGGCTTCGGAGACTGAATACTCTCCAAATACTCAGCAATTTCGATAAGTCTGGAAGGAATACGCGCAACCAAACCGTTGCCCGTATCGAATTCGACAGCAGGGCCGTCATTCAATTCGGTGATTATCGGCATGTCATCGCGTGGTTCTTGTAATTTCAAATAACCGTCCAAGATCGACATGACCTCCAACATGGGCCACACGCCCCCCCGGCGTTCGGAAATCTTTGTTAAATCAGCAGGCTGTGTTTTCAAATCAGTGGCGTCAGGCCCATCTCCTGTCGCATCGACTCCGTGACACCTGGCGCAATGCTCGACAAAAAGGTCTTTCCCAAGGTCCGAAAACTCGTCGGCCGCAGATATCGTTGCAACCGAAGAAATGCCCATGCTTGCAGCGATCATAAAGTACCTCATAAGCTGGAGGTCCTTTGCTAAACGAGAGTTTCTACAACAAAATGAACCGACATCTTCCTCCGGTCAACGTCGGTCCTTTACCATATAACGTTCGCTATCCTGTGGCCCAAAACCGATTGATGGGGACAGGCAGCAGCGAGCTCAGAACAGCTTCACCATTTAACATTCGGTATTTAGCATGTGACGGTGCTCGGCTCTTTGACATAAATCATATGTCAACTCGCAGTTTGCCAGAATTGGGCTCGGCACGCCAATTCGGCCAGATTATTTTGAGTGACTGCTTACGCATAGCAGACCACGGCGCTTCACAATGCTGGGTCTGCAATAGTCACCTGGTCAAAAAAGGTGCAAATCCAGAACACCGACAAACTGTCAATTTCTGATCTAACGCCAAGATCACTAATCTACTGTTGGATACTTTCTAAGAAGAACAATAAACCCGCTAATTCCCGCGGAGTGGGCGTCAAGACACCCTCGATTTCAACCGGAACCAGGTCTTCCGCCATTTCCCCGCCAAACTCCGGCATAACCCGAGTAAGATGGCTGTTTTCCGGGTCGCCGTAGATGTAGCTAAGTGCGCGTGCTTGAGGGAAAGTGCCTCCGTTCTTCGCGCTCAATGTTGTCAAATCTGTTGGCGCAACAGAAAGACCGCTGCTTGCCGGGCCACCGCCTCTACCATCCACACCATGACAAGAAGTACAGTTTTCTGAGAAAAAGGCCGCTCCATCAGCGCGAGTGGGCATGACATCGGCGTCAGGATACAGGTCTGAACACGACGCCGTGGCCAGAGCAATAAATCCAGCCGATAATATAACCCACCTTTTAGCGTGCATGCTCTACCCCGGTTTTTAATCAAGCCTACGGTCTATTGTAGCGCATGGCAATGACCGCAACTGCGGTTTGAAAATCGATGAGGGCCAACTTTACGAAACTCTTACAAGGACTTGGGCATTGCCGCTCACCATGGGCGGTGAAAGCTATTTGTAGACCTTCTATGTCCTGTGGGCATTTCACTTTTGAGAATCTAAGCAAAGTATACGACAATCTGGATTGGGGGATCCAAACATGCTGGAAACCTCATCCCGAATAGTTTGGCTCGAAGCGATTGGGGCGATCCTGATGATCCTACTCAGATCCGGGCTGTACTTTGTATATGTTTTGCTGGGAAGTTGGGCACCAGTGGCGCTTGTGGCAGCTGTCAACGAGTCAATTTGGGAACACTTAAAGCTGGCTTTTTGGCCAGGATTTTTTTGGGCCTGCCTAATGCCGCTTCCACCCCAACTTACATGAAGGGACGTATTTAGTGCTAAGGGGTTTAGCCTCGCAATTACTGCTATTTCGATTGTGACAGTATTCACGGCATACACAGCGATACTTGAGCGCAACTTTTTGGTTTTTGATATTGGACTATTTGTTGCAGCAATTTGCATCGGCCAGATCGTGTCAATTCTGATGCTTGATTATGAAGGTCGAATTCGTGAACTCATCCATGTATTCGGCCTGGTTCTCCTTGGGGTTCAAGTCGTCGCCTATAGTACCTTAGGTCGTGTTGACAAAAGGGATTCACAGCGCCCGCTGATCGTGATTCAAGCCGGTATCTGCGATGGAGGCCAGCTTGGCACGAAATCTAATGCCGGACGAAGAGTGGGCGTTCTTTGTAC
>NZ_JBXWPK010000023.1:0-29305 GCF_059611825.1 Ruegeria sp. CDSA221 | reverse complement strand
TGTTATACCCCTGAAACTCACGGGTATGAATCACGCAGGCGGGATGACGGCAACCAAATTAATAGGTCCAGAACCTAGGTTCAGGACTTCGGTAACGGGGCCGTTCCAGTCAAGCGGTTTTGTGCAGGTAAATTGATCCGCCAAGGCGGTAATTTCAGTATTATTCTTGCCGCCCTGCTTTCTTTCTCAGCCTTCGGTTGAGGTTCTTTGGGTACATGCTTCGGTTCGTGGTCAACGCTTTGGTTGCCAACATGATGCTGGTTCGATGTAATTCCGATGTGCCCATCTCATTGGCGTGCTTGATTGAAGTCAGCGACGGTCCAGACCACGGCATCACCGGAACCACGTCGCTGCGGGACCTCGAAGGCCTGCGATCAGGCAGGCAACGGGTGAAGGAACATTCGATCAGATCATGTTTGGCGCAACATCCGGTTGGAAAACGGTGCCGTCGACCCAAATTCGATGGAGTATGACCGCTATACGGCGAGCCAGAGCAACCATCGCAATTTTCCGACCGCGGCGTTGTGCCAGCTGAGTTCCCCATGTTCCTAGCCAAGTCGAGTGACCACGGTTCATCATCACGGTCGCGGCCTGGCACAACGCCCGCCTCAGGTTGACATCGCCGGCCTTGGTAATGCCGCCCGAGACATCGCGCTCGCCGGATTGGTTACGCGAGGGCGTCAGGCCGACCCAAGGGCCAATCCTCTTTGAAGGGATGTGTCGCAAACATTTGGAACGGTCAAAGTCAGCGACTTACTGGATACACCTATCCTGCGATCTCGGCGAATAGCTGAAAGCCGGAAGTCGTATCACTTGAGAATTGCCGCTTCCGGATCATATTGGCGACCTCGATGCCGTCCAAAGTGGCTGATGCGGATCTGAACGATTTGAACCCACACATATGCCGTACACGACGCTTGATAAACCGATGATCCTGTTCGATTAGGTTATTCAAATACTTGGACCTGACCGTTTGGATTTTGGCTGGGCAGCCAAACCGATTAAGGATTTTGTGCACCTCTCGAATGCCAGCCGCGTTAGCGCCGCTTTTGTCGATGACGATCTTGCTCGGGATTCCATTTGAAGACAGCGCTTTGGCAAAGAACCTTGCTGCTGCTGGACGGTTCCTGCGCTCAGACAACATGAAATCAAGAGTATTCCCAGCTTTGTCGACGGCCCGATAGAGGTACATCCAGTTGCCGCGAACACGAATAAAGGTTTCGTCCATGCGCCATGAACTCAGCATTGGACGCTTCTTTGACAGCGCACGAGCTGCGACGATAGGCGAGTATTTCACCACCCACCTATTCAACGTGGCATGGTCAACTCGGACACCGCGCTCGGCCATGATCTCTTCCAAGTCACGATAGGACACAGTGTACCGCAGATAGAAGAAAACAGCGTACAAAACTGCATCCTTGGGGAAATGACAGCCCTTTAACGAGATCATGCTCAAGTAACCTGTTCGAAAATTATTCGACCAGAACAAACCTCAGATCACGCAGGCTCGTCAACTAGACCCCAGAGTTTGCGACACATCCGCCCGATCTACGATCAGGGGAATAAGGTTGACACATTGGTATCATTATGTAAGACGTCAGACGTCTGATAAGAAGGGTTTCCCTTGGATGAACTGACCAAACAGCTGCTACTCACTTCCGACCGATCCGTCCTTGCGTCCGGGTCGGTCGTTCCAACGATTGTTCTATCCAGCCTCTTCACATTCCCGACCTACGACGCATTGGAAGACAGATTTGCGGGCCGGGATGATGCAGATGTCTACTCACGGACCTCTAACCCCACCGTTCGGCTGCTTGAAGACAAACTCGCGCAGCTGGAACATGGCGAAGCCGCCATCGCATTTGGGAGTGGGATGGCGGCGATTTCCGGAACTGTACTGGCGCTGGTCAAGGCAGGGGACCAGGTTGTGAGTACGATCAACGCCTATTCCGATGCCTATCGGTTGTTTGAGATCCTGCTGGAAAAGTTCGGCGTATCGGTCACATATGTCGACTGTAACGACACCGATGCGCTGACTGCGGCCCTCAAAGGCGCGCGGCTGTTGTTCCTGGAAAGCCCGTCAAGCTATGTGTTTGAGACCTGCGATATCCCCAAGGTAACGGCCTTGGCGAAAGCAAACGGCGTGATCACCGTGTTCGACAACAGCTTTGCGTCACCATTCGGGCAAAACCCGTTGCTGCATGGCGTTGATGTTGTGGTGCATTCCATATCGAAATACCTGGGCGGTCATTCGGATGTTGTCGCGGGCTGTGCCATTGGATCGCAGAACCTGATTGATCAAATCCGCGATACGTCGTTGTCGTTGCTTGGGGCAAAGCTTTCGGCGATGGAGGCATGGCTTGTGATCCGTGGATTGCGGACGCTGCCTTTGCGCCTGAAAGAACATCAAAGTGCGGCAGATTACGTTGTTGCCGGTCTGCGCACAGACGAACGAGTGCGCAAAATTCACCGGGCGGAAGCCAATGGGACGCTGTCCGGTGTGGGCGGGTTGTTCACAATAGAACTGGCCGATGGCCTGGATGTGCGTGCCTTTTGTGACGGGCTGAATCTGTTTCGACTAGGGGTCAGCTGGGGCGGATTCGAAAGCCTTGCGCTGCCAGCGAGTGTCGCCGCGCGGTCGGATTCCGGGCCAAACGCACTTAATCATTTTGGCGTTTCAAAAAGCGCTATTCGCCTCTTTGTCGGTCTGGAGGGCCGAGAAGTTCTTCTGGGCGATCTCCGCCAAGCCCTGAAGGCCGCGGAAGTCGCCGGAAAACAAAGAGAAGACCGGCCAGCGCCTGTTGGCAGGGATGAACCAAAAAGGGAGAGAGCAAGATGAAACGCAAGACAGTATTGTTGGCCGGGGTCACAACTCTGGCGATAGCATCTGCCGCTGCGGCAGAAGAAATGAAGGTCGAGGTGCTCCACTGGTGGACCTCAGCTGGTGAAGCGGCCGCGATCAAAGTATTTGCGGATGCTTATAGCGCCAACGGTGGTGAATGGGTTGATAACGGCATCGGTGGCGGTGCAGCAAAATCGACATTCATCAACCGTTTGATGGGTGGTGATGCCCCACAAGTGGGCCAGTTCAACACCTCGCGAGAGTTCGAAGAGATCGTGGATGCGGGCCTGCTGAACCCGCTGGATGCAGAGGCTGAGGCTGGCAATTGGGGAGAGCTGTTCCCGGGTATCATCGATAATCTGGTCAAGCGCGACGGTTCTTACTATGCGGTCCCGGTGAACATCCACGGGTCTAACTGGATGTGGCACAATAATCAGGTTTTGGCGGATGCCGGGATTGAGGTCCCGACCGATTGGGATAGCTTCTTTGCTGCGGCTGACAAATTGAAAGAGGCCGGTATAATCCCGCTCGCTCTGGGTGGTGAGGCATGGCAGGAACGTCTGACATTCAACGCCGTTTTGCTGACAGTTGGCGGTCAGGAATTCTATCTTCGGATTTTCCAGGATCAGGATGTCAGCGCGCTGACATCGGACACAATGAAAGAGGTGTTCGACGTTTATTCGCGCCTGCGCACGTTGGTGCGTGAAACTGATCCCGGTTCGCCCGGTCGCAGCTGGAACGACGCCACCAATATGGTCATCACTGGCCAGGCAGCGATGCAGATCATGGGCGACTGGGCCAAAGGTGAATTCCTTGCGGCAGGTCAGGCACCCGGAGTGGACTACGGCTGTACACCCGGTGTAATCGGCGGCTCGCCTTACATGATTTCGGGCGACGTATTTGTGTTCCCCAAAACCGATGGTGAAGGCGACCGTGAAGCTCAGTCCCTGATGGCGACTACGATGCTGTCCCCCGAAACTCAGGTGGCCTTCAACAACATCAAGGGGTCGATCCCCGTGCGTCCGGATGTAGACACCTCAAAACTTGATGTGTGCGGACAGCAGGCGATCCAGCTGACTTCGAGTGCCGACACTCATGTGGGGACCACGCAGATGTACATCTCGTCCGACCTCGCCGGTGCGCTCCAGGACGTCTACACGCAGTTCTGGAATTCTGAGACGATGAATAGCGACCAAGCCATGGGCCTTTTGGTTCAGGCATTCGAAACCGCAAGCTAAGTCGTTAAGGAAGAGCAGCCGCCGCGACAACTCCTCTAGTCGCGGCGGTCATTCTCACGCTGCCCGGAAAATTCTGATGACCTCGTACCTTCGCAGTTCCAAATTCATCGCGAGACTGGCCATTGCACCATTTATTGTGGTCGTGTTGGTGGTCTTTGTGGGCTGTGTGGCATGGTCTATACAGCTGTCATTCACCAGTTCGAAATTGCTGCCAAATGGCGATTTCGTCGGGCTTGATCAGTATGATCGCCTGTTTCGCACGACCCGCTGGATCGTATCGCTTCAGAATATGGTCCTGTTTGGTGTGTTTTTTGTTTTCGGGGCTCTATTGCTGGGGTTTCTACTGGCAGTCTTTATCGATCAACGGATCAAGGGAGAGGGGTTTTTTCGAACCATTTTTCTTTATCCTTATTCCCTTTCATTTGTTGTCACCGGCCTTGCATGGCAATGGTTTTTGAACCCGTCACTGGGTTTGCAAAAGGCTGTTCGCGAACTCGGCTGGACCAGCTTTACTTTCGATTGGCTAACCGATCAGTCGATGGCGATCTACACCATTGTAATTGCGGCGATCTGGCATGGGTCTGGTCTTGCGATGGCGCTGATGCTGGCGGGACTGCGTGGCGTTGATCCCGAAATCTGGCGTGCATCAAAAATAGACGGAATCCCCACCTGGCGTGTTTATGTCCATATCATTGCGCCGATCCTCGGGCCTGTGATCTTTGCCAGCGTTGTTTTGCTGGCCCTGTCGGTTATCAAAGGCTTCGACATTGTCATTGCTATGACGGATGGCGGGCCAGGCATCGCGACCGAGGTTCCCGCAAAGTTCGTATTGGACCACATTCTTGAGCGCGCCAATGTTGGTCTTGCGATGGCGGGGGCGACCGTCATGCTGCTGACCGTGATTTGTGCCCTCGCGCCGTGGCTTTATTTCCAACATATGCGCAAACGGAGCGCCTAATGACAGTTGTTGATGTGACCACAATTACTGGACCGAAGCCTTCTAAGATCTCTGCGCAGCGAGTTGCCATTTATCTGTTTTTGGTCATCGCATCCGCGTTCTTTCTGATGCCGATCTATATCGTTGTCGTTACGTCGCTGAAGACTATGCCAGAAATTCGACTTGGCAACGTGCTGCAATGGCCGCAGGAATGGACGGTCGAAGGTTGGGTAACCGCATGGGACAGCGCCTGCACAGGCCTTGAATGTGAAGGGATCAAAGTTGGGTTCTGGAACTCGGTTCGTATCCTTGTTCCCAGCCTAATCGTATCGGTTCTGGCCGGCTCTCTGTGCGGCTATATCCTGACATTCTGGACATTCCGGGGCGCTGAGATTTTCTTTGCGGTTTTGTTGTTTGGTGCATTTGTGCCCTATCAGGCGCTGATCTATCCGATGATCCGCATCTTTTCGGCAACCGGTTTGTACGGAACGCTACCTGGGATCATTCTGGTCCATACCATCTTTGGCCTGCCGATTATGACACTGATCTTTCGCAACTATTATTCGACTCTGCCGCCCGAGATTTTCAAAGCAGCGCGGGTGGATGGCGCAGGGTTCTTTGCGATCTACCGGCATGTGCTGTTGCCCATCTCTACGCCGATCATCGTGGTTGCTGCCATTTTGCAGGTCACCGGTATCTGGAACGACTACCTGCTCGGCCTGGTTTTCGGCGGGCGGGAAAACATGCCGATGACAGTGCAACTGAACAACATCGTAAACTCAATCCGAGGTGACGTCTCTTACAACGTTAACATGGCAGCCACGTTGTTGACGGCGCTTGTGCCGTTGGCGGTCTACCTTGTGTCCGGGCGTTGGTTCGTTCGAGGTATCGCAGCGGGGGCAGTAAAAGGATGAACTACGTGACAGCAGAAATCGCGACGACACATGTAAGCGCCCGTGACCTTTGCATCCGATTTGGTGCCGTTGAAGTGCTGAAATCGCTGAATCTTGATATCCGGCAGGGTGAATTCCTTGTCCTTCTTGGCGCCTCGGGATGTGGTAAATCCACCTTGCTGAACACCATCGCAGGGTTGCAGGAGGCTACCGAAGGACAAATCTGGATCAACGGCGAAAACGTAACCTGGAATGAACCCAAGGACCGAGGCATCGCCATGGTGTTTCAATCCTATGCGCTTTACCCAAAAATGACGGTGCGTGGGAATCTGGGCTTTGGTCTGAAGATGAACAAAGTTCCCAAAGCCGAAGCCGACAAATTGGTCGACGAGGCGGCGAAACTTCTGCAGATTGAGCAGCTTTTGGATCGCCGCCCAAGTGAACTGTCCGGTGGTCAGCGCCAGAGGGTGGCAATTGGCCGAGCCCTCGTGCGCAAAGTCGATGTATTTTTGTTTGACGAACCCCTGTCGAACCTCGACGCAAAGCTGCGTGCCGAATTGCGGGTAGAATTGAAGCGGCTGCACCAGGAGCTGGGTGCGACGATGATCTATGTAACCCATGATCAAGTCGAAGCGCTGACACTGGCCGACCGGATCGCGGTTATGAAAGACGGGGTTGTTCAGCAACTTGCATCGCCCGAGGAAATCTATAGCCGCCCCGCGAACAGATATGTTGCACAATTCGTGGGCTTGCCATCGATGAACTTCATAGAAGGCATGGTGACCCAAGCGGGATCGATCGAAACAACCGATCTGTCCATTCCGCTCGAACAATGCAATCTTATTGCCAAACCCGCCGCTGGCACCAGGGTCGAGATCGGCATTCGACCCGAGCATATTCAGCCCGCAGATGATGAAGGATTCACACTGCGCGTCAGCCTGGTGGAACTTCTGGGTTCCGAAAGGCTGATCTGGGGAACCGTCGGCGACACCTCACTGGTGATGCGGGCCGATCCTGACAGCACGGTTCAAAGTGGGGACCGGATCAGGATATCTTTGCGGCAGGGTGCATTTAGCGTCTTTGATGCAGAGACGGGGCAAAGGCTTTGACTATGGATAGCGCATTGCTAGTGAAGTCAGGGGGACTGGTTATGAACGATAAATTGCACGGCCTTACGCGGCTAAACGCGCCGTCAAAATCCGAGGCCGTTGCCGACCAGCTTCTGAGCTTTTTCCGAACGCGAAACTATCAGGAAGGCGACAAGCTGCCGTCAGAGTTCGAATTGATGGAAGCGCTTGGTGTCGGCCGATCTTCGGTCCGCGAAGCGGTGCGTAAACTTCAGGCAATCAATGTTCTGGAAGTCCGGCGCGGTTCCGGCACATATTTGCGCCGGGTTGCGATGAATGATGAAATCATCGTGCCCTTGGCGATCGGACAGGAGCGCCAAAGCCTGTTGATGGCGCTGGATATCCGCCGCGGGCTGGAGGCCGAGGCCGCAGCTCTTGCTTGCACGCGGGGTACTGACGAAGATATCGAGCGCATTCGCATCGCCCTGGAGGAGATGGAGCGGGTTCACAAGGCAACCGGCGCAGCAATCGAAGAAGACTTCGCCTTTCACATGTCGATCTATCGGGCTACTGGCAACGCGATGTTTCAGCAGGTTATTTCCGAAATGCGCGGCCCCTTTGCCCGTTTCTTTTCCCAGCCGTTCGATCGCAAGGATTTTGGCACGCGATCCTTTCCCCTGCACAGGGAACTTTTTGAAGCGATCGCCAGGCGCGATGTCGAAGCGAGCCGTGCAAAGTCAAACGAACTGTTGAACTTCGTTGAACTCGACATTCGTGAAATGTCGGCGTCCTGACACCAGCATTGTCATTTACACCGATAAACCGTCCAGAGGCGACCTGCTATGGCACTTGATCGTAAAACTGTTGACCATCTCGAAAGCATCGAAGCGCGATTGCGATGGATCTCGTCCTGGATGATCTTCAATGCGAACGCCCTGCGCGACAGCCGCGATGGCCTGAAGGTTGGTGGGCATCAGGCATCCTGTGCATCGCTGTGTACGATTATGTCGGTTCTGTGGTTTCATACACTGCGCCCCGAGGATCGGGTCGCAGTGAAACCACATGCCGGCCCGGTGCTACACGCAGCACATTATCTGATGGGACGGCAAAGCCAGGAACAGCTGGAACGGTTCAGAGCCTATGGCGGCGCGCAGGCCTACCCATCGCGCACAAAAGACAGGATAGATGTGGATTTTTCAACCGGTTCTGTCGGTTTGGGCGTGGCAGTCACCGCCTTTGCAGCCATGGTTCAGGACTATCTGCAGACCAAGGGCATGGGCAAAAAGCCGGGCCGCATGATCGCGCTGGCGGGGGATGCCGAATTTGACGAGGGCAATATTCAGGAAGCGTTGCAAGAGGGTCAAAAACACGATCTGCACAACTGCTGGTGGATTGTGGATTACAATCGGCAAAGCCTTGATGGTGTGATTTCCGAAGGCATCAGCACGCGGCTGAAAACCCTGTTTGAGATATACGGCTGGGATGTCGTTGAACTGAAATACGGACATCAGTTGCAGGCCGCATTCGCAGAGCCGGGGGGTGCGCGTTTGCGTGACTGGATCGACGCATGTCCAAACGATCTCTACTCTTCTCTCACATTTCAGAAAGGCGTCGGGTGGCGAAAACGTCTGAACGCCGATTTCGCCGGAGATAACGAGGTTCTCGCCCTGATCGGCGGGCGCGATGATGCGGCGTTGGCACAATTGATGACGAATCTTGGCGGACACGATGCGGCGTTGATTGCCGAAACCTTCGGGTCGATTGACCATGAACGTCCAGTGGCCTTTATCGCTTATACGGTCAAGGGGTACGGCTTGCCGCTTGCTGGACATAAGGACAATCATTCCGGTCAGCTAAACGCGGCTCAAATGGCAGAACTGCGCGTCGATAACAATGTGCGTGAAGGGCAAGAATGGGAGCCCTTTGAAGGCGCAGTTGACAGAGATGGTTTGAAGAAATTCGTCAACCAGTGTGCAATGAATGTTGATGGCCGCCGACATCGTTCTAAATCAATCCCGGTTCCGTCCTCGCTTGCGGTTTCGATCCCCAAGGAGAGTTCCTCACAAGCCGGGTTCGGCCGTATTCTGGCCGGACTAGCCAAAGGTGATCATGCGCTGTCCGAACGTATCGTGACGATGTCGCCCGATGTTTCAGTTTCGACCAATCTTGGGGCCTGGATAAACGCGCGCGGCTTGTTCGGGCGGAACGAGCAACGCGATATTTTTGCCGATGAAAAGGTCATGTCGGTGCAGAAATGGCATCGCTCTGATACTGGCCAGCATCTAGAGTTGGGGATCGCCGAAAACAACCTGTTCACGCTGTTGGCAGCGGCAGGATTGTCGCATTCACTGTTCGGGGAACGGCTCTTTCCGATTGGCACGCTGTATGACCCTTTCATCGCGCGCGGCCTCGATGCGCTCAACTACGCATGTTATCAGGGTGCGCGCTTCATGCTGATCTCGACCCCATCAGGGGTGACGCTGGCGCCGGAGGGTGGCGCACATCAATCCATCGGAACCCCGCTGATCGGTATATCCCAGGATGGGTTGGCCTGTTTCGATCCGACCTATGTGGACGAGCTGGAAGTGATCATGCGCTGGTCGTTTGACTATATGCAGCGCGACGGCGCCGAAGGCGCAGGGGATCAAAACTGGCTGCGCGATGGGACTGGTGGGTCGGTATGCCTACGGCTGTCTACGCTGGCAATCGAACAACCGACGCGGCAACTCACGCAGGAACAGGAACGTCACATCGTTGACGGTGCCTATTGGTTGCGTCCGCCAGGGCCGGCTTGTGATGTCGCGATCGTATACTCCGGTGTGGTTGGGCCCGAGGCGATTAAAGCCGCCGGAATGCTTTCTGAGGCCCGGCAGAATGTAGCGGTGCTTGCTGTGACGTCGGCAGACAGGTTGACCGCGGGGTGGCATGCGGCCGAACGCGCGCGCCAGCGTGGGCATGAAGATGCGAGATCTCATGTCGAAGCATTGCTTGAGGAATTGCCACGTGACGCCGGTATCGTGACCGTTCTTGACGGGCACCCCACAGCGCTGAGCTGGATCGGCTCCATTCGAGGTCAGCGGGTCAAACCACTTGGGGTCGAACATTTCGGTCAAAGTGGTGATACGCCAGACCTTTATCATCATTTCGGGATCGACGCGAATGCGATTGCCCATGCTGCACGTGCCGTCGCTCCAGGGAGACCGATTAACTATCTCCGCGCGCTCTCGGACGTCGATGCAAAGGAAAAGCCAGGTGCAACGCTCAACTATCAATGAGCTGATCCGGGAGGGCGACGCGTTCCTGCGCGCTTTTGGGTTTTGTCTCCCTCCGTTTGCTTACTGGACCCCGGATCAAATGGCGATAAATGATCACGACGTGATCGTTCAGCGCGGTATGGGTTGGGATATCACCGACTATGGTCAGAGGCGTTTTGATGAGATGGGCCTGTTCCTGTTCACATTGCGCAATGGCCGAGTGGAGGATATCGAGGCCGGTCGCGGCATGCTTTATGCGGAAAAACTGTTGATCAGCCGCAAGGATCAGTTGTCACCAATGCATCGCCATATGCTGAAGGCCGAAGACATAATCAATCGTGGTGGCGGCAAACTGGTGCTAGAGCTGTTTGCCGGTAACGAAGACGGTTCAATCGATCGCGATGGGGATGTCAATATCCCGGTTGACGGCCAGATCAGAACCCTGCCAGCCGGGGGCAGGCTCGCCCTTGACCCCGGTGAAAGCGTGACACTGCTGCCCGGTGTCTGGCATGCCTTTTGGGGTGAAGAGGGGGATGTGTTGATCGGCGAAGTCTCAACGGTCAACGACGACAAAACCGACAATGAATTCGAGATGGATATCGGGCGCTTTGCAACTGTGCAGGAAGATGAAGCTCCCCTGCATCTTCTGGTGTCTGATTACGGGACATATTTGCGGTGACCATTTCGTTTTTTGATGGTCACAATGACGTCTTATTGCGTCTGCTGAAAGAATATCCAGATCGGCCGGCAGAGGCTTTTGTTCAAGGCAATGCTTCCACTCAGTTGGATTTGCCACGTGCAATCGAAGCCGGTTTTTCCGGTGGGCTATTTGCGACCTTTGCCCCATCGCCCGAGCGGTTTGAACTGGAGGACTATCAGTCAGAGCAGGGATATTGCGTTCCCATGCCACCGCCGCTGCCATGTGAAGCGGCATACTCGGCAACCATAAAAATGTTCGATCTGCTGGAACAGATTGAATTGCGGTCCGAAGGCAAGCTGCGTATTTGCCGAAACGTGGCTGAAATCGAATCTGCCCGGTTGAACGGCGAGATCGCCGCCGTCATGCATATCGAGGGTGCGGATTGCATCGATGTCGAGTTCACGATGCTGGACAAGCTTGTGGACAGGGGGTTGCGGTCCGTCGGCCTGGTCTGGAGCCGTAACAATATTTTTGCCTCTGGGGTGCCATTTAAGTTTCCTGCAACCCCAGACATTGGCGCAGGCCTGTCTGAACACGGCATGGCGCTGGTCGAAGAGTGTAACCGGCGAAAGCTGCTGATCGATCTGTCTCATCTGAACGAAAAAGGCTTTTGGGATGTGGCCCAGCTTAGTACTGCGCCACTGGTTGCGACACATTCAAACGCATATGAACTTTGTCGCTCACCACGAAACTTGACCGACTTGCAACTAAAGGCGGTCGCCCAAAGTGGTGGCATCGTTGGGATCAATTTTGCGCCCTGTTTTGTCGATGGCATAGGAATGCTGGAGACCTCGGTGCCAATGGAAGCCATTGTGGCGCAAATCCTCTACCTGCTCGACCATCTGGGAGACGATGGCATCGCGCTGGGTTCTGATTTCGATGGCGTGGTAATGCCCGATGCAATTGGGGATGTCACAGGTGTATCAGCAGTATTCGCGGCGCTCTTGGATTCGGGCCTGCCGCAGCAAACACTGGAGAAACTTGCATCACTGAATTGGATGCGAATTTTGAACCAGACGATTGGATAACAATTTTTTAATATGATTGCGTGGCATTGCCAACCTGTTTGCGCGTCCTGAACTGGAAAGGCCTAACCCATGAAGAAGCCGTTCAAGGGTGTTGTAACGTTAATTTCCAACCCACGAAGAAAGGCTTTGTTGCAAAGTTTTGAGCTAACCGATCTGTCTTGGCGATAGCAACGAAGTTAGGCTGCCAGTTCAGCGAATTGCCTGAACGGACAGAGTCCGGGCGCGAATTGGCCCTTTCGGATCATGTGTGACACCTCGATGCCAGCAAGTGTTGCTGCAGCTGAGGCAAAGCTGTCAACGGCGGTGAGAAAGTCTGCCATTGGGCGGAGCAAAAGTCGTCCACTGTTTGGGTGACCGGCGCCTTGGCAAACGCGCTCCCAAATAGCTGGCGGTTGCCAAGGCGTCTTGGTCCGTCAGGACCAATCTCTTCTGTGCCTTAGGAATTCTGCCGAGCCCTGCTCTGTGCCAGGCGATAGCTTTCTCCGTTCAATTCCAGGATGCTGACATGGTGGGTCAACCGGTCGAGCAAGGCACCGGTGAGACGCTCGGAGCCGAAGGTTTCCGTCCATTCATCGAAGGGCAGGTTCGAGGTGATCAGGATCGAGCCGCGCTCGTATCGTTGGGAGATCAACTCGAATAGCAACTCAGCGCCGGTTTTGCTGAGGGGCACGAAGCCCAACTCGTCGATGATCAGAAGCTTCTGTTTCACGAGTTGCTTTTGAAGCCGCAGGAGCTGGCGCTCGTCGCGGGCCTCCATCAACTCGTGGACGATTGCGGCAGCGGTTGTGAAGCGAACCGCCAGGCCTTTCTGGCAGGCGGTTAGACCGAGGCCGAGCGCCACGTGGGTCTTACCGGTGCCGCTGGGGTCGAGAGCGATGACGTTTTCGCAGCGGTCGATCCATTCACCGCGCGCCAACTCCAGGACCTGCATCTTGTTCAAAGAAGGGATCGCGGCAAAATCGAAGCTATCGAAGCTATCGAAGCTATCGAAGCTATCGAAGCTATCGAAGCTATCGAGGCTCTTGGTCGCCGGGAATTTCGCAGCCTTGATCCGGCGTTCGATCATCCGCTGTTCCCGGTCAATGAGTTCGAGCTCGATCAGACGGGCCAGGAACTGGACGTGATCTCTCCCTTCGGCAGCGCAGAGCCGAGCCTGCTTGTCGTATTCCCGCAGCATGGTCGGCAGCTTCAGCTTTTTGAGTTGGTGGTTCAGCAGGATCTGTGGCGTCTCTGTCATGTCGAGGTACCTGTTGTCAGGCACATGTAGCTGGCCGGAGATGTCGTCGCCACCCTGGCCCGTGGCAGGAACGGGTAGACATCCAGATCGAGCCTCGGCGGCCGCCGCTCCACCCGACACATCCACACGACCCGCAGAGTGAGACAGATCTCGATTGCCATATCTGAGTAAAGCGATTGACCGCCGCGTGTCTTGCGGCGTGGCGAAGCCCAGTTCCTCACCACATCATCAGAAACCCAGATCGTCACATCACCTCGACGCCGGAGACTTTCGTTGTATTCCGAGCAGTTCGTGACACGATACTTTGCCTTGGGAAACTTGTTGCGACGGGCATTATTGAATTTGTAGGGCATGTATCGCCGCTCGCGTCAGAGTGAGCGTCGGCGATATCGCGGTTCGGCGATCCATGCAACAACGTCGCGGGAGAAGTAATTTGAGTACCGTCTTCTTTCATGGACTAAATATGGCTATCAGTTAGCTGGTAACTATTGGCATGGCTGTTAATCCGTTGTCGGCAGAGGTGGCGTCGGCGTCGTGCGGTTGCAGCGAAACACCATAAATAGTTAACGTACTTGAGCCTGTTGTTTGACCTTGTTTACACCTAGTGCCACGCACACCTGTGGGTTTGTGAGAAGGCCCATTTGCGACGCCGCTTCAGCGACGCTCATTCCTTCGTTCTGTGCAAGTTTCGCTGTTTTTGACGCTAATTCATACCCGATGACCGGGGCCAGAGATGTGGCAAGCGCGAGGCTGTTTGCCAGAAGCGTACGGCACCGATCTTCATCTGCTTCCAACCCGTCAACGCAAAGGCTTGTTAATTGCTGAATGGCAGCAGTCAGCGTCTTGGCTGTTTCAAGAACCTTGTGGATGATGATTGGCTCCATCGCATTTAGCTGCAATTGGCCGGATTCCGCGGCCATCGTGACTATAAGGTCATTACCAATTGCTTGATAACAAACCTGATTTACCATTTCTGGTATGACAGGGTTGATCTTACCGGGCATGATTGACGACCCTGCTTGCACGGATGGCAATCTAATTTCGCCAATACCTGCGCGGGGACCACTGCTGAGCAACCTTAGATCATTGCATATCTTCGAAAGCTTGACGGCGATCCGTTTCAACGTGCTGGAATACATTACGAATGCGCCCAAATCAGATGATGCCTCGATCAGATCGCCCGCGGGGGAGAGGTGCAGGCCGGCAATTTCCACAAGATTGGCAACAACGCGTTCCTGATACCCATCTGGTGTGTTGATCATCGTGCCGATTGCGGTTCCGCCAAGGTTTATCTCACGCAAAAGATCCACTGCCTCTTTCACACGTTGAATGTCCTCGTTGATCGTATATCCGAAGGATGACATTTCAGCGCTTAACGTCATGGGGACGGCATCTTGCAGCTGGGTGCGACCAATTTTGGCAATTCCTTCGAGTTTCGCTGCGCGTTCATAGAACGAAGTACTCAAACCTTGCATAGCTTTGGTGAGATGATCGTTGGTGAACAGAACGGCGAGCCGTATCGCAGTCGGGTACACGTCATTGGTGGATTGCGATTTATTGACATCATCGTTCGGGTGGAAGTAATTGTAATCACCTGAGTTTTTACCCAACTTTCGTAGGGCAAGGTTTGCAATCACCTCGTTTGCGTTCATGTTGGTTGATGTTCCGGCACCGCCCTGAATGACATCGACGACAAACTCGTCATGGTGTTGTCCCGCAATTATTTCATCACAGACACCTGCAATGATGTCCGACTTTGATTGATCCAAAATGCCAAGCTGAGCGTTGGTTTTAGCGCTGGCCTTTTTCACTAGAGCAAGAGCGCGAATAACCTCTGGATAGTGGCTGATCGGAACGCCTGTAATCGGGAAATTGATCTGCGCACGCCGGGTTTGCGAACCAAACAACGCGTTATCTGGGATTTCAATTTGGCCAAGGTCATCGGTTTCAGTACGGGGCATTTGTGTCTCATTTTGATAGGGACGAAGATCGATACTTCACGGGGTTTGCAGGTTTGAGGGCTTTTGTCGGAGCAGAAAGCGAATACCGGTGCTACTAGCGCAGGAGGCAAAGCCGTGGGTTGCAAAGGAAGATTGCATATTGCAATCTTTGCAAGATGCAAAACTTGCAACACGTTTGCATCGAACGCTGACTTCCTATTGTGCTGCAACGACCGGTAAGGGAAATCACGAATGGAAATTGCGTTGCTGGAGGACTTCCTTGCGCTGTCATCGACAAGGGTTTTCGCCAAAGCCGCCGACGTACGAAATATCAGCCAATCCGCATTTACCCGACGTATCAAGAACCTGGAGTTCTGGATCGGCACCCCGCTTTTTGATAGAAGTGTTCACCCTGTAAAACTGACCGAAGCAGGCGAGTCGTTCAAATCCACGGCGTATGACATCATCAGAGCGATGGAAAACGCCCGACAGGAAGCAAAAGGAATAACCAAACAGAACGATGAGATCTTAGTGTTCCATGCCCTGCATTCCTTGGCGATCTCTTTCTTTCCACAATGGTTAACTCAGCTTGAAGAGAAATTCGGCACAATCCGTAGCAGGGTAACAGCAGACGATTTTTCCGGTTGCATCGAGGCCGTGGTATCTGGATCAAGCGATTTTGTATTGAGCTATCACCATCCTGCTGTTCCTTGCTTGTTGGAGAATAAGACGCATCCTTACGTGAACATCGAAAGAGACGTACTCATCGCGGTCAGCGCTGCGGATCGTAATCAAGTGCCTTGCTTTTCGCTGACGGGGAACGAACCTGTGCCCTATCTCAGGCACCCAGCGGATAGTTTTTTGGGTAGGGCGACGCAAATGATTCTGGAAAGGGATGAAAACACGTTCGAGGTGGATTTCAGATACGAAAACTCAATTGCCGAAGCGTTGAAAGCCGCTTGCTTGCAGCGATTGGGAGTATGCTGGATGCCACGGCTGGCAGTGAAGCAAGAGTTGGCCGACGGGAAATTGGTCAAGATCAGCGAAGAGCATCAGGAAATCGACGTCTCTATCCGACTTCACCGCACAGATGAAATCGGAAGGCCATTTGTCGAGCGTTTCTGGGCGTTAAGTTCTTCCATTGTTGCGTGAACGCCAGAGTGCTTGGCGTTTAAGTTCTGATGTTTGATTTGCCCAAATCGGTAATTCAGAAAAGATTTCTTTATGTTGACTGACATGACTGTAAACGCGTCAGAAAATCATCGGTTGATCGCATATGTGCGAGCCAATTTACCACACTGTTTCTTTGTCGATAGAATTGAGCCACGTCGTATTGAGTACATTTCCAGTCAGCCACGGCTGGTGAACTAACACAAAACAAAGAGGGCATCGGCACAGCGCCGCCATGCCGCCTAAAAGACTACAGTAGCAATGGTGACTCGAATGACATCTACATTAGAAATACTGGATAAACTGATTGGTTTTGACACGGTCAGCGCCAAATCCAATCTGGACCTAATTGAGTATGCAGAGAACTTCCTGAAAGGCCGGGGATTTACGACTAACCGTATCCCTGACGAGACAGGTCAAAAGGCGGGCATCTACGCAGAAAAAGGCCCTGCTGGAGATGGGATATTGCTGTCTGGGCACACTGATGTTGTACCGGTCGAAGGGCAAAGTTGGAGCGGTAATCCGTTCCAGCTTAGGCAAGACGGCGACAAGCTCTATGGCCGGGGTACTACGGATATGAAGGGCTATGTCGCGTCGGTTCTTGCACTGGCGGATCGGTCTGCGCAGGCAGATTTGAAGGAGCCGCTGAAAATTTCACTGTCCTATGATGAAGAAATTGGATGCGTGGGCATTCGCAATATGATGGAACATCTTGTACCTTTGCTTGGCACGCCTCGGGCGTGCTTTGTTGGGGAACCAACCGAGATGCAGGTGGCTATTGGCCACAAAGGAAAAGCTGCGCTGCGTGCTGTTTGTCGCGGTCAGAGCGGCCATTCGGCCCTTGCTCCCCAATTTGTGAACGCGCTGCACATGGCGTCGGACTTCATTGTCGAATTGCGAAATTTGCAGGCTGATCTGGCCAAAAGTGGCGGACGAGATCTTGGTTATGCAGTGCCTTACTCAACGGTGCATGTTGGTAAGATGAACGGTGGCATGGCCCTGAACATTGTCCCGGACCATGCCGAGATAATCTTTGAATATCGCCATCTTGCAGCAGATCGTGCAGAGGACATCTTATCCCGCATCAAGGCTACGGCTGAACGTGTAGAACAATCCTATCGGCGGACGAGCTCAGAAGCTGCGATCGAAATTGATCCGTATAATTGCTATCCTGGTCTTGATGTTACCGAAGCCGCGCCCGTTGTCGCGATGGCGCAAAGGCTGGCTCAGACTGATACAACAACTAAAGTCGCATTTGGAACCGAAGCTGGATTCTTTGACCAACTGGGTATCCCCACTATTGTTTGCGGTCCCGGTTCCATGGAAGGACAAGGGCACAAGCCCGATGAATATGTCTCTTTGGGTCAGATAGTCGCATGCGATGCTATGATGGATCGAATCTTGGCAGAACTCAGGACGTGAAACACGTCACAGATTGGCTGATTGTGAACTGCAGAACCACAAGCCTTAATCCCATCAGATCGAACAACTTTGGGCGCTCGAACTGATCTAAAAAGCCTCAGCACTTCACTATCTTTGCACCCATATTTTCGTATTTCTTTAAATGGACCGTGATCCGTTTCGCGACTTTCAACGAGCTGTGGCTATGCACGGAAAAGGCGAAGCAATGCTGTTGTTCTTCGTAATTGCTGCTGAAGATGCCTCTGCGATAGATATTAAAAAATATCATCGATCGCATCAAATCTCCTCCTAAATTGAGCATTTGACGACGATTTTGCCCAGATCAAGGAGGGCCCTATGAATCCGCAGGAAAACAATCCAAGGCTTGGTGCCGAGAACCTTCTAATCAACTGCATTGGTGTGAAGAATGGCGACAGTGTCATCATCATCAAAGAACCCGAGGGGGTAAACTATTATGATGAAGAGGCGCCTGATTTCGTAGCTGAGGTCGCACAGGCTCTTGGGGCGACTGTGACCAAAACAAGAATGGGTGTGCTTAAAGGTCCTGAACATCTGACCGATGAAATGATGGAAACGATCAATTTGGCTGATCATGCGATCTTCTTCTCTCGCATTGGCGATCAGGTTAGATTCACAAAAATCAGCGGCAAGTCCACGAAGACCATGTGTTACGCGTTGGACCTTAAATATCTTGGTTCTCCTTTCTGTACTGTTCCTCATCAATTACTGGAATCGATGCTTGGTAAGCTGGAAGACGCGATTGCCGGCGTGAAAAAATGGCGGATCACCTGCCCTCTAGGCACTGACGTCAGCGGTACGCATGACTATCAGCCACCGGCTGCTGGCACCAAGGCGGGGTTCACTTTGCTGAACTTTCCCATCGGCATTTTCCGGCCAATCAGTTGTTCTGATATGTCAGGGAAGGTTGTTTTGTCCCATTGGCTGACAGCATCCGGCAACAGCACTTATAATCCGGATTACATTCTGTTCAAAAATCCCGTAGTGGCCAATGTTCGTGATGGACGTATTGCCGGATTTGAGGGCGATCCCGAGGCCGTCAAAACAATTGAAGAGCACTATGCGAGAGTTTCTGGCGAGTTGGGAATTGACCCTGATTGTGTGCATTCTTGGCACGCGGGGATAAATGGCCACACATACTACACCGATGCGCCCACAGATAACTTGTGGCGTTGGACAAACCTGACGTTTTCAAGCCCACGGCGGCTGCATTTTCACACCTGCGGAAACTATCCACCGGGTGAAATTGGTTGGTCGATCTATGACCAAACCGTATCGTTTGATGGGATGGATTTCTGGCGTGATGGCAGAATGGTGTTTCTGGACCGACCTGAATTACAAGATATGATCGCAGCACATCCTCGCGGGTCGGAGCTAAGCGAAATTCGCGTCGACATCGGTATTTGAAATGGCTGAAACACAGCAAAGACCTAAGTGGCGCAGCCCCGCCATCGACATGCATTCGCATTACCATGGTGACAGCGTGGTGCAAAAGCTGAGCGAACGGGCAGGCGTTCCGCGTCTAGAGTTGGTTTCAGAAGGCCAATATGATCTGATTACCGCTGCCAAGCGCATGGCGTTCCCTCATACGGATGCGTCATTGACGCCTCGGCTTGAATATATGGATGCGTTGAACATTTCGACGCAAATGATCACGTTTCCCGCCAATATCGGGCTGGACGTTCTACCGCCAAAAGAAGCTAGGGAATTTGTTCCACAGTATAACGATGCATTGGCAGAGATCCGCGGACAGCATCCAGATCGTTTTGTAACGCTCGCAGGTTTGCCGCTTGCCGATGTTGACGCATCAGTGGCTGAGTTGCGTCGGTTACGGCTAGAACTTGGCCATATCGGTGTAATTCTGCCAGCGGGGTACCTGCGCACTCAAGCCCAAATGATGCACCTTTGGCCGATCTTCAAAGAAGCCGACAACCTTGGCTGTCACATTATGGTTCACCCCGGGCCAAATGCGGATGAGTTGAAGGATGTTGTCACCTATTCGGACTCTCAAATGTACCGCGCTTCGGTTCTGGACCTTCAGAACGAGGCCGCGCATGTGGTTGTCACGCTTGCGTTCTCGGAGAACATCAAACGCCTCAGCAATGTAACTTTTCAGATGATCAACCTAGGAGGAACGCTGCCGTTTGTTGTCGAACGGATGGAGCATGTGGCGCAAACGAGAACACCCGACGCCATCCCGGATTTTCGCCACCTGTTGCGGCAGATGTATTTCGACAATGGGTCGATGGGCACTGGTGCGCTTGAATTGGCCGTCAAAAAGATTGGCGCCGATCGTATCTTTTTTGGCACCGATTATCCCTTCTTCCCGACGGATTATACACGAATAGCTGTAGAAAACGCCGAGCTGAGCACCGTCGAACAAGAACAAATTCTATTCGGAAACGCCGAAAAATTGATCACGCAGTATAGCTGATTTTATCTGCGTAGTCAGGATGTTACCCAACCCCCAAGACATAAGGATTTACACATGTCAGAACTTGTCCAAACTAACAAAGCAACAGGCGAAGGTTCCAAAGGCGCCCCTGATTCAGAAAACGTGATTTCAGGTGCACCTACTTTCACGGCCTGGATTACAGAAAAGACCGACGACCTGATTTGTGGCGTGTGGGAAGCAACTCCCGGTAAGTGGAAGCTGACTTGCGACAAATGGGAATACTGCAACATCCTGTCCGGTGTCTCGGTGATTACTGATGAAAATGGCAATGAGCATCGCTATCAAGCGGGCGACACATTCTTCATGCGTGCAGGTTTCGTCGGCACATGGGAAGTTATTGAAACAACAACCAAAGATTTTATAGTCGCCTAAAGATTATACCTCCCTCTTCTGATGCAAATTCGGCAGTACTGGAAGAAATGCCAGATATCAGTGAAACTGATCGGAAGGGGAAGCCCATTTCATCCGAATTCAAATCAGATTGAATCAAATGAAGGTCAGCCTGTGATTCCAAGACACAATGTGGTACGCCTCTCGGCTGACAATGGCGCCCCCTCCGCAAGCAAGTCCTCAACATCTGCCATACTCAAGCCGAAGCGATGGTAAGGCCAAACCGCGTAGGAAATCACCTCTCGAGGAAAGCGAAAGCCCCACAGCCGCGGCATGCTGGTCGGAACTTTCATGAAAAGGTCATTACGGAGTCAAGCTGTGCTAACAACTTGGCAATACTATCAGCGTGATATGAATTGCATTGGCTTGCGATTGTTGGTGCGGTACTGGACGATTTAGTGCATTTTTGGCTTCCAGAACCTTTTTTGTATCCGATCCGGTTGTTCACCCGATACCGCGAACATCGACCAAAGCTGTGTTTGCCGCTGAGCCTTGCGCCAGCGACGATGTTCCTATGTCTGGAGTCAACACATTGGGGTTACCATGTTTGTCGCAACCCTGAGGATCAAGATCCAGCCAAGCCCCAGTTGGCAATAAGACCACATCTTTGTGAATCTCGGTGCTGAATTGCGCACGGCCTTTGCATTTACCACGTTCATTGAACACTTCGACCAATTCACCATCCCGAATATCGCGCTCTTCTGCGGTTTCCGTGTGTATCAAAATCCGCATTGGCCGCGCATTTTCTACATCGGCTAAAGCGGATTCAAACTGGCTGTGCAGTTTGTCGGCGGGTTGCGGTGACAACAGATGCAGTGGAAACTTTTCGGCCAACTTGCTGCCAATGCCTTCGGTCGGGGCGTTCCAAGCCGGGTGCCCCCGCACGCCATCATAGCCAAATCCCTCAATTGTCTCAGAAAATATCTCGATCCGCCCGGAGGGTGTGTTCAAAGGGTATTTTTCCGGTTCAGCTCGAAACTTGACAAACGGCGACGGCGCACGCGAACCCTCAATGTCCAGCTTCACCCAGTTTTTTTCCTTTAACTCATCAAGATCAGGCACTTTAACAGATTTATCCAAACAACTTTTTTGAAATTGACTGTAAAGGTGACGTATCCATTCTTTTGAACTACGTCCTTGTGCAAATTTCTCGCCCACTCCTAGGCGATCAGCCAGTTCCCGGAAGATGATATGGTCATCGCGTGCTTCTCCGACGGGCTCAATCAATTGAGGCATAAAGAACAGATAGTTGTCCGATTTATCGCGCCCGATGTCCTCACGCTCAAATGACGTCGTTGCCGGAAAAACAATATCCGCACGCTTTGTAGTGGCAGTCCACCAAGGTTCATTCACGATGATGGTTTCGGGTTTTTCCCAAGCGGTTATCAAACGATGCAAATCTTGATGGTGGTGAAAAGGGTTACCACCCACCCAATAAATTAGCCTGACATCAGGATATGCCCTGTCTTGCCCGTTAAACTGGTAGGCACCTCCAGGATTGAGCAGCATATCCGCTACCCGCGAAACCGGTATGAAATCATTGATCGGATTGTGTCCTTGTGGAAACGTGCAGCCCGAAAGCGGTGCCACATCTGCTCCGGTCCCTGCCACCGCACCGTAGCCAAACCCAACACCGCCCCCCGGTAAACCAAACTGACCCAGCATCGCGGCCAAAGCAGACGCCATCCAATAGGTTTGTTCCCCATGCTGTGCACGTTGCAGAGCCCAGGCAACCGTAATCATCGTCCGGCTGCCGGCCATGCGGTGTGCCAGTTTTCGAATGGTCTCCTCCGGAACGCCACACAGTTCGGAAGCCCATTCCGGGTTTTTAGCAAAATTGTCGTGCTCCCCCAGTATGTAGCCCCGTAATACATCATAGCCTTCTGTACAGCGATTTAGAAAATCACGATCTACAAGATCTTCGGTTTCAAGAACAAACGCGAGGCCGAGCATCAATGCGACGTCCGTTCCTGGCGTGACCGATGTCCATGTCCCACCGGGCGGGCCATCCGATGCCAATGGGCTGATCGTATGAATTTCCGCTCCATTGGTCAGCAATTTTGACAGCCGGCTCGCCGTTCTGTGATCGCCAATTCCACCAGCGTTTACTTGGGAGTTTTTGGGGTTTACCCCCCCAAATGCTACCAGAGTTTGCGTGTGATCAACAATATCAGTCCAAGTATTCTGCCACGCACTGCTGAAATCCATGTGCTCGGCACCAAAAATGTGGGGGATAATCACATAAGATGAGCCGGCGCTGTAGCTGCCATAGCCTGTAACACATCCACCCGCACAATTCAGGAACCGCTTTAGTTGGCTTTGCGCATGATTAAACCTACCGGCGCTTGCCCATCCGTAGGATCCGCCAAAAATTGCCCCGTTGCCATACGCCCGCCGCACTCGTGCGACTTCTTGCGCGGCAAGATCAAGAGCCTCGTCCCACGGGACGTCAGTAAAGCTTTCCCTCGTCGCCTCGTGCCGTACGCCTTTTTGCCCTTTTAACCAACTGGTGCGAATGGAGGGTCGGGCGACGCGGGTATCATGGTGTACTGCTTTGGGTACAATTTGAGAAATACCTGAAGGTTCTGTATCTTCGTCAAACGACTGGACAGAAAGAATTCTCTTGCCATCTGTGTTCGCGCGAAAAGCACCCCAATGCGACGAAGTGATTTTCGAATAAACGCTGGCCTTAATCATTGCAGAATCTCAATACTATTCACCATTGAGGCCGACCCCTGTCATGCGGGATGGCATCAATAACCCTCAGCAGACGATCCATGCTGCAACCTTCCCAATTTGTATCAATAGAATAGAGACGGAAGCCAAAGCGCTAGCCCGGGAAATGACACAAGAATGCCAATCATCACAAGAATTGTAACTGCAAACGGCAGCACGCCCAAGAACACATCTTTGATGGGTCCATTTTTCAATCGGATGCTCTGCACCACAAATAAATTGATCCCGATTGGCGGTGTAATTAATGCCAATTCAATCAGAAGCGTAACTAGGATGCCGAACCAGATGCCGTCGAATCCTGCTTGCGCCACGATCGGGTAGACCAACGGAACGGTTGTCAGCATCATCGAAAGTGTTTCCATAAACATACCCAAGACAAGGTAGAACAAGATGACAGCCAAGATTATCTGAGACGGGGTAAGATCAAATTCGAGTACTGATGAGGTCAACGCTTGCGTGACGCCAATGAAGCCGAGCACATAATTGAGGAACATTGCGGACGACGTGATGAGCATAATCATCCCGGTGGTACGTAAAGTGCCTTCCAAAGCCTCACGCAGCATAGAGAAATTCAGTTTCCCAACCGTCCAGGCCATGATCAACGCCGCTGTCACTCCAACAGATGCCGATTCAGTTGGCGTTGCGACGCCAGTATAAATCGACCCAACGACCAGAACAAACAAAACTACTGGAGGCAGCAAATGGGGTAAGGCTGCAATACGATCGGACCAGCTAGCGTGGATCTTGTCGTTCCCAAGCTCTTTCTTCCAAACACACAGCAGGCAAATGGTCACCATAAACGACACCGCAAGAAGTACTCCGGGAATAAGACCCGCAAGATAAAGTTCAGGGATAGAGTTATTGGTTATCAGCCCATAGAGAATAAGATTGATTGAAGGGGGGATCAAAATACCAAGCGTTCCACCTGCCGCGATCGAGCCCAGAAACAGGCCTTCGTGATAGCCGCGTTCCTCGATCTGCGGATAAGCCACCGTGCCAACGGTTGCCGCAGTTGCAACGCTAGAGCCGGAAGAAGCCGCAAGAATGGTACATGTTCCGATATTGGCATGCATTAAGCCACCCGGAAGCCAGGATAGCCAAATCGAAATCGCATTGTACATCCCACGCGCGATGCCCGAGCGCAGTATCAATTCGCCAAGAAGGATAAACATCGGCACCGATACAAGCAACGTAAGTCGTGTGCTCTCCCAGAGGAATTCACCGATTCCGCGGGACAGTCGTCCATTCGCATAGATAAAGTCCAGGCTGAGCCCCAGCAAACCCAAAGCGGCAGCAACCGGTATGCCGATAAACACAAAAATAACTAGCAGTGTAAATGTAATCTTCACAATGAAACCTCCCCTCAAAGATCATTTGAAACTACGAAATGTTCCGTGTTTCGGTTTCGACTTCATCTGCGATTGACGGGATGCCAGCTATCCGCGCAATGGCTGCCGGATCGCCCGTAAACAATGCAACGAGCGTTCGGGCAAAAACTATGATCAACGTGAACGTAAAAAAGAAGAACCCGGAAACCCAAAAAAGCTGAGGTATCCAGAGAGGAGATTGAAGTGTAGTGTTCGAAACAGACCCGTTTTTAACCGTTTCAAGGAAGACACCCAAAGCCCGGTAGTTAAGGATAGAAATAAACACCAAGAGCGCGAGGATACCGAGAATATCGAAAATGCGCTGCACCCAGTTCGGGAACAAATTGTAGCCGACATCAACGCGAATGTGGCTGCGATGCAGCACGCAATAGGAATAGGCCCAAACCGACATCACCGCGAGAACATAGCCTGATATTTCGTCCGATCCCGACAGCGTAATGCTGAATAGCTTTCGGGCAATCACATCGACCGTCACCAGGATTGCTACAGCCAGCAGAACAAATCCGTTAATTTGGATAATTATCCGCGACCAATGAAAGAGGCTTTGATAAATAATTGTGAGCATTTTCAGATCAATTACCTTTTCTCTTCGGTTTCGTCTTCAGCTCAAGTTGACAGGAGGGAGCCGGAGAAAACAATGCGCGCACCAGTTCCGCACCTAGATGAATGAGTACAAGGCTACTTGCTCGCACTCACGCCGAGTGCCGCACCAACAGAACCGTTCCACTTGCCGATACATACCTCGCCACAGCGTTCGGCAAACTTGGGCAACACGATATCGTTGACAATACTGTCAACCCGGGCCAGATCTGCTTCGGACAAATGGATCGGCTTGTTCATACCAAGCTCTCCAATTGCACAAGGCCCGCTGGCATAGCAGTTGACACCAAGTGCATCTTCCACCGGAGCCTCAGCCAAAACGAGGCCTTCAAGCTCGGAAACCTGTTCACGCAGAAAATTCTGGGTCTCTGGGGAAAGGCCGTTCCAAGTATCCAGATTTGCGGCAAGAACGACGGTGCCGAACCCGAGATTGATGTCAAGATAGGTGTTGGTCACCTGCCACCATTTAGCCTGATAGCCAGCCAGCATGCCAGTTACCGCGCAATCTACCGTACCTTGTTGCAATGCTGGCACAACATCGCCAAACGGCATCGTCACAGCAGTGCCGCCCAAGCCTTCGATGAAATCGCTCATCGGGGTAGAGTGGCTGCGGATCTTAAGCCCTGCTATCGCATCAAGGCCCTTCTTTTCTGCCTCTTCTGGCAGATTGCACATCATGGAATAGCTGGAAAAACTGTACATGCCCAATATCTTGGCGTTGTAGACCTTTTCGAATTCCTCTTCCAAGATGGGGCGGTAGGCCGCGACAAGTTTCGAATAGGATTCCCGATCCCTCACCAAGCCGGCCAGATCAATACCGCTCGCCAGAGGTACATCTGACGCTGAGTAGACAGCGAGGGTGTGCACCGCGTCAAACACGCCAAGTTTGAGTTGCCGCATCATCTCGTAGCCAGACAGACCCAATTCATCCATCGGCCGGATATTGGCCGTCACTACGCCTTCTGAAGCCTCAGGCACCATGTTCTCCCAAAATGGGCTTTCAAATTTGCTCCAGTGGGAAACATTGCTCCACGTGCCAACCACCTGAAGTTCGGTTTTGTCCAGATCCGCTGCTGCTGCGCTGCTACCGTTCATTCCGGTCGCTACCACGGCGGCGGCGACTAACGCGGTACAAATAAATTTCATGTTTTCGTTCCCTTTGTTGTTGTTGGAATAATCGCTCTTGCTTAAATCAAGAGTCATTCATCTTCTGTTCGGCGAAGGGCAAAACAGCTCTTATGCTGCATTGGGGACCGAGATGTAGATCCGCCCATCACGCACTTGAATTGGGTAAATCACGAGGTTTTTAGTCGCGGGTTCACTCAATACTTTGCCTGTAGCAATCTCAAACCGAGCATGATGCAAGGGGCATTCGATGATGCCGCCATCGAGATAACCGTCGCAAAGTTTTGCGTCCTCGTGGCTGCAAAATCCGGAAGTTGCATAGTATTGATCCTTGTACTGATATATCGCCAAATAGTGGCCGTTAACTGTGATTTCCTCTGGAAAATCTTCACCAACTTCATCGCAGGCGATTGCATCAATCCAATTTTCCCCTGACATCTTGACGTACTTCCTCCGGTTAATCGGTTTGTTTCGGTGAAAGGCGAACTTTACTAATCCAGTCTTTTTGACATGAGACCAAATTCGCCTCTTTGTATTTGTCGCTCCTGCTCAACCAGCCGGGACACCTGAAAAGCGACTGTTTGTGGATAGCCGTCCCGAACATCTTTGGTGTGCGCGACAATATATTCGTTCAGCTTTGGAATGGCGTAAAACGGCACCTGAGGAACAGCGTGATGGGCAGTATGCAAGGGCATGTTCCAGGAAAGCCAACGCACCAAAGGAAGAGACAATACTGTGCGGGTGTTAATCAACATGTTGGGAACGCGATCACATCCATTGTGCTCAGCAACCCGGATGAGCCGTTCGACAGGTTCGGCAATTATCCGCGGAATCAACCAATAGATCGCGACAGCCCAACTTTGAGTGATGAGCGATATTATTAGGAGCGCGAAATAGAAGCCGATCATGATACGCGACTGACGGACAATGCGCGGTGCGGCGGACTCATAAATGTACTTCAGTTCTTTCTCGTTAAAGCGCCCCCTCGCATGACGAAAAAGCGCTCTGGTGGTGTCATACAAATACGGAAGCGCTGTTGCGTAAAAAACATACCCAAAAAGTGTTTCGGGCATGATGATCATCTGTGGATCACGGTCAATGTCCTGTGTGTAGGTGTGATGATCGACGTGTTGAAGCTTGAAATGCAGCGGCGACAGCCCAAGCGCTAAGCAACATCCCCAATAAACTGTATCATTGAGCCATTTCGATTTGAACGCTGTTGAATGGCTGCATTCATGCAAAGGCGCAAACAGATGCACAATAAATATGCCATGGACAAACATTGCCAGCAGAGTAAGCCAGCCGGCCGGGCTTATGAATATTAGATATCCAGTTAAAGCGATCAGCGACAAGTGTCCGGTTAAGAAGATAAGTCCCGGTACATTCTTGCGCGTCATAAGTTGACGCAGTTCTTTTCTGCCGATCAGTTCACGTGCTGCCTGTGAAGGCCCGATTGTGGATGCTGGCTTTGCTGGGGATTCAGAGTTTTCTGCCATGTCCATTTCTTATTATGTCCAATATGTCGCATTGCATTTATCTTGCATACACTAAAAATGCAAAATGGGACCAAGTCAATATCGTTTGTTGAGAAACTGAGCGAAGTGATGATACCAGTAGCAGGCTGCGGTTGTTTGTGAGGGATTTTGACCCGCGACATTCTCAGCAGACCGGAGCTCTCTTGCAACAAGGTGTTCTAAACGCTCTATTGTAACAGGAATGAAAACGTAAGCTTTTGAAAACACGTTACTAACATGCAAGAAATGGTGTGTAATTTGCCGAGCGATATATCGAAGAAAACGAAGGTAAAGCGGGGCGAGGGTACCGATTTGGCCTATTCAAAGCTGCAGCGTTTGATTGTGTGCATGGATCTGGCTCCGGGCTCAAAAATTGATGAAGCTTCTCTTGCCAAAGAACTTGGCGTGTCGCGGACGCCACTACGTGAGGCTTTAGTGCGGCTCGCCCAGAATCGGCTGGTCACGCTTTCACCAAATCACGGCGCACAGGTTACGCCATTGGACGCACTGGGACTAACACAGTATTTTGAAGCTCTGGAGCTAGCCCATCGCACGTTGCAACACTGGGCTTGCCACCGGCGAACCACAGCTAATCTTGAGACCATCCGTCTGGCATGCGAAGTGTATGAAAAGGCGGCGAAAGGCGACGATCCCATCGTTCTTAGCGAAGCAAACCTTGCTTTCCACAGCGCCATTGCGGACGCTGCGTCAAATGAATTCGTCGCAGAACATTTAATGAAATTGTCGGTTCTTGGCATGCGGATTGGCTGGATCTGGTATCGGGAATTTAACGAAGAAAGACAACGCATGGATGTTTTGCGAACTGTCACCGAACATAAGTTGATTCTTTCGGCCATTGAAAATAGGCAACTCGATGAATCAGATCGTCTGGCGGTTGAACATATTAAGGCCTTCCGTGATCGGGTGTTTGACAAACTTGGGCGTAGTATCGAACCCAAAATTTCTATCTCCCCACCATGACCATCGCCCGCATTGCTGCGCTCATGTATTTAGGGGGTAATGCCAATTTATTTGCAACTTCCCGTAATATGTCGCCAGCCTACGCTTAGACGCTGTTCTGCACCCGGGGCGCATGAACGGCGGCAAGGAAATATTAGGCAGTGATACTTACATTTCCAAGATCTTTTCAAACCCAGCTAGGAATGTTGATCTGGGCCCGTCATGAAAATTGGAGTTTTTAGCTACCTTCCCGCGAGGCAAGACGACCTAACTATTGTCTATGGGATACCCCCTGTTCTCATGTTGAGGCGAAAGTGTCAATCCCGGCGCAAAATGGGTCAGTTTCCCGGTGTAAAATTGGACAGTTTGGTTGGGAGTTAGCTGCGCCTTG
>NZ_JBXWPK010000022.1:0-29517 GCF_059611825.1 Ruegeria sp. CDSA221 | reverse complement strand
CGTTTCAATCCCATAGTTCGTCTCCTTTGCTGCAATAAATGCTATCAAAGGAGCGGCATCAAACCGCGACACGTCCAATAACCATCAGCGGTATCACGAGAGCATCAACAACGTCACACCTGCTGACGTCTACTTCGGACGCGACAAAGCCATTCTGCAACAACGAGAAAGGATCAAACAAAAGACGCTCGAGGCACGCCGCTTGCATCACCGCCAGCAAGCCGCATAATCAAACCAACAAGATGAGACAAACCCTCTCTTAGTTTAGGATGCCAGTGGTTCCAAAAAACCTGACGACGGACATGATGGCATCTACCGAATGGACGTCGCGTCTGGTGAATACCGTCTGATCCTCAGCCTTGCGCAGCTCAAAACCCATCAGCCGACACCGTCGATGGACAAGGCCATCCATTGGATCACTCATCTTGAGGCCAACCCATCCGGTTCACGCTTCCTATTTATCCACCGCTGGACTGAACGGGTCGAGGACGAGACATGCTTCCTGCACCGCCTCTATACCGTGAACGGCGACGGGACGGATTTGCACATGCTTGAATGCTCGGACCACCCGTTGCCGCAACTCGCCGACGGTTTTGACCCGAATACGGTAGGGACGTTCGATTATGAAAAGTCGGAATACCAAATCTCACACCCGATGTGGAAATCGGACAATGAGGTGATCGTATGGGGGCCACATGACGGGGCAATCCATTATCATCTATACGATGACACGACAGGCAAGGTGGATGTCATTGGGCCGGGCATCCTGACTGAAAACGGGCACATGACCTATTCCAGTGGCGGGCGCTGGATCCTGTCCGACACCTATCCCGATGCCGACACGAACGAGCGCGTCCTGTTTTTGTTCGATACGAAGACCGGAGCACGGCATGACCTTGGGTCGTTCTACACGCCGCCCGATCTGGGTAAGCACAACCGCTGCGACCTTCACCCGCGCTGGAGCCATGGCAACAACACGGTCTGCATTGACTCCGTGCATGAAGGGGCACGGCAGATGTATCTGGTGGATGTGTCAGCAATCACTACCGAGCAGTGAGCATTCCCCCTGACGTCGGGTGGCGTTTGGCTTGCCCAAATCCCGCCTAACCCAAAAAAGAAGCCAAAGGATCTCCGGTCCTGTGGGAGCGCAAAAGAGATCGTTACCCGAACGAGGGGCGCCCCTTTTGGATGTTTGGGGACACAAACCCTGATCGCGGGCCTGACCCAAGATGCACTGATGGCTCCGTGGGTCATCAAGGGCGCAATAGACGGTCCTGCCTTCGCCGCCTACATCCGCCAAGTGCTGATCCCTGAGATCGCGCCGGGCACCGTGGTCATCCTCGACAATCTCGCCACGCTTCGAAACAAAGAGCCTGCCCACGCCCTGCGCGAACGCGGCTGCTGGTTCCTCTAAGCGCTGACGTCAGACACAACAACGTCAAAGCTAGTTATTATTTGGCGAGGTCAGGCATATAAAGTGCCTGACCCATTTGTTTAGTTCAGACCCCACCGAGCAGCGACTTCGTCGAAAAACCCCTGGGATTTTCTCAGCTTGATCCAGTTGTTGACGTAGTTGATCCACACCTGATCTCCTTGCGGTAGAATCATCGCAATTGGTGTTTTTGAGCGAGGTTCCTCAACTTGGATCTGACGCACGTTCGGGAATTTAGTCACAAGCGTTGAGCCTTCAATGTTGGACGTTACAAAAACATCCGCACGTCCCGAAATCACTTCTTGGTGGCCCAATGCGGGTGCTTCCACGATTTTGATATCTGCATTCGGGAACCATGCTTTGACCTGCCGTTCAAACGTAGTGCCCAGTGTCGCCGCTACTTTGACGTCCGGTTGA
Source organism: Ruegeria sp. CDSA221 (assembly GCF_059611825.1). Lineage (NCBI taxonomy): Bacteria > Pseudomonadati > Pseudomonadota > Alphaproteobacteria > Rhodobacterales > Roseobacteraceae > Ruegeria > Ruegeria sp. CDSA221. Next base: position 27,668 of record NZ_JBXWPK010000022.1, on the reverse strand, counting down.
TCAATTGAATCCCAACCGTCAAAGCGGTCAATCTTGTCTGCGGTTGTGAAGGGTAAAATTTCAACATCGATGTAACTTTCAGAGAACCCAGCAGCCTTCATGCGCGCGGGGCTAATAGATGCGGAACCCGTCAAATGATAGTTGCCGGCCACCGCTCCATTCACAAGGGTCTTCCAGTCTGTTGGCACAAATTCGAGCTCTACATCGAGATCGGCAGCGAGCTGCTTCATTACGTCGATATCATAGCCTTCAAATGTATTGGTGGCAGGGTTTCTCACGGACATCGGGTTCCAGTCTCCCGTCGTGCCTACCATGAGCGTACCCGATTCAAGAATGTCGGTCAGAGCTGATCTTCCCGAATCCTGTGCTACTACCGGAGACCCGAAAAATGCCACCAGTGCTGCGGTTAGTCCAGTCTTAATGAGTTTCCTCATGTCGTCCTCCTTGCTGTCAACCTTAGTGTTTTTGATCGTTGATTATGTATGTGGAACATATACCTTGCCCTTTTATGTTGCGCCTGTAAAGATAATGTGCATACAAAATATGAATAGAGATAGTTTAATGGAGGCGCACATGGCAAGTAGTGATGTCGATGCAATCGAAGTCAAAGACCTCAATAAGTGGTATGGCGACTTCCATGTCCTAAAAGAGGTTTCATTGAACGTCTCTGAGGGTGAGAAAATTGTTGTCTGCGGACCGTCCGGATCCGGCAAGTCAACTTTGATCCGATGCATAAACCACCTTGAGACCCATGGGACCGGCACAATCAAAGTGAACGGAATTAAGTTGGAAGAAGATAAGAGTTCCATCGAGCGCATTCGTTCCGAAATTGGCATGGTGTTCCAGCAATTCAATCTTTTCCCCCACCTGACCATTTTACAGAATCTGATGCTTGGCCCAACCATCGCACTGAAGAAATCTAAAAAAGAAGCTGAAGAGATTGCTATGTCCTATCTGGAACGAGTGCGCATTCCAGAGCAGGCTCACAAACGCCCGATACAGCTTTCTGGAGGTCAGCAGCAGAGGGTCGCGATCGCCAGATCCCTTTGCATGCAACCAAAGATCATGTTGTTCGATGAACCAACTTCGGCGCTTGACCCGGAAATGATCAACGAAGTTCTCGACGTTATGGTTGGCCTCGCCGAAGATGGCATGACAATGATCTGCGTCACGCATGAAATGGGGTTCGCGCGCAAAGCGGCTGATCGGATGGTCTTTATGGATCATGGTCAAGTTGTTGAAACAGGCAAGCCACAAGATTTCTTTACATCGCCAAAATCAGAACGGTGCCGACAATTTCTGGATCAGATTTTGCAGCACTAGGGAGCGAAGACATGAACCTCAAATTACTCACATTCTTCTGCCTCTTATTTGTGCTGCCCGGATGCAATTCCGCACCCGGCACATGGGGCTGGTACGTCATTGATCCAACCAACGAGGCTGGCTGGATTAACGTCAAATTCCTGTTCAGCGGGATGGGCACAACAATTCAGATGTCGATCATTGCGGCAGTTTTGTCGATGATCCTGGGTCTGATTGTGGCTCTACCAGGTATGAGTAACAAACGCATCCTGCGTTTACCTTCGCGCCTATATATTGAATTTGTCCGCGCGATCCCCTTGCTCCCTTTGCTTTTCTGGGTTTTCTACGGCCTACCGGTTGTACTGGGATCAATTCTAGGGTTCACCGTTGCAATTGATCCATTTTGGGGTGCGATCATTACGTTGGTGATTTCAGATAGTGCATTCACTGCGGAGATCTATCGATCCGGCATCCAATCTATCCCAAAAGGTCAATCCGAAGCAGCACAAACAGTCGGACTCAATTACTTTCAGACCATGCGCTATGTTATTCTGCCTCAGGCAATTCGACGCATTTTGCCACCTCTTGCGAACCAGTTCATCTATATCGTCAAAATGTCCGCCTTTGCCTCTGTGATTGGCATGCAAGAACTGACACGGCGCGCAAATGAACTGGTGGTGTCGGAGTATCGGCCGCTGGAAATCTACTCTCTGTTGATCCTGGAATATCTTATCCTTGTCCTGATCATCAGCGCCTTCGTGCGCTGGCTGGAGCGTAAGATGGGATCAAACGAAGCGGCCTAATAAACAGTAGAGTGCGCGTATGTCGCGCACTCCTGAGCCACCCCGGGGACGCCGAGAAGCCAAATGTGACACAGCTCAAACAGAGAATTCATCGAAAGCCTCTAGCGCCTTTGCGCTGAATGCAATCGAGGGTCCGCCCCCCATATAGCTGATCATTGTCAACGCATCGATGAACTCTTCACGTGTGGTGCCCATGCGCACAAGGGACCTTGTATGAAATCCAATACAGCTTTCGCAGCGCGTTGAAATGGCGATGCCCAAGGCGATCAGCTCTTTGACTTTTTCGGACAGCGGCCCATCGTTCTTTGCCGGGGACCCCATCTTGTCAAACCCCGCAAACGTCTCGGGTGCGTTTTTCTGAAATTCGCCAAGGCGTTTTACCGTGTCATTCAGGAAGATTTTCCAGCTCATCAGGTTCTCCATAGCAGAGTGTTGTTTATGTATAGAGTTATATTATATATGTTTGATATATTTATCCACAAGCATATAGTTTCAGTACGGCCCTGCAATTAGCACAGCCGTTTCTGGCAAGACAATAAAAGCGAATGATCGCGCGCACTGCTCAATAGAGGAATGACGAAATGAAGCTAGAGGCAATGACTTGGCAGGAAGTAGAACGCTATCTTGAAGATGTAGACTCAATCATGATCCCAGTTGGCTCGACCGAACAGCACGGGCCAATAGGTCTTATTGGGACAGACACAATTTGCGCCCGGGAAATTGCACAGCAGGCGGCGACCAAATCTGGCGCAATCGTAGCGCCTGAAATTCCGTACACCCCTGCCCCTTTCAATATGGGTTTTCCCGGCACGGTTTCGGTTGACCGATCCGTCTTTGAGGCGCTGTGCGAACAGGTCTTTTCCGCCCTTGCACACCACGGGTTTCGAAAAATCTATATCCTGAATGGCCATGGAGCCAACCTTGAGCCGCTTAGAACCGTCATCACCAAGCTGGACCAGGTGTCATTCCAACTGCGCAGCTGGTGGGAGTTTCCCGAGGTCAATGCACTGCGCTCATCGCTTTATGGTGAATGGGAAGGCATGCACGCAACACCGTCAGAAGTCGCTGTCAGCCAAGCACGAACTGGCATTGTCCACAGTGGTGCAGAAGAGGCACCACAAAAGCTATCCAAAGAATTCATCCGCACCCATGCTGGTGATCGACATGGCCCGCCGGACGAGCATCGGCAAATGTTTCCAGATGGTCGGGTCGGATCCCACTCGGCGTTGGCAAACAAGGAAGATGGTCAGCGGCTTTTTGATTTGGCTGCCGCTGCAGTGTCCCAAGATTTTGACGCATTCAGCTTACAATTGCTGGCAAAAGGTTCGGGATAAGACGCAGCTTATGATGGGGAATAGTTTGTTCCCTCAACAATAGCGTCTAAAGGCGCGCCGTCATGGAATATCCGCGACCAAAGCTCATGCGCGCGAAAGTCACCGGAACCCCATCGAGCCATGTCGTGCGTTCAGCAACGAATATGGCTTCACCGTCCCTAACCATGAGAAACTCTGACAAAGATTGATCTGCGGAACTGGCAAAAAAACGGATTTCGACATCCGTATATGGAACTTCTTTGACTAACCATTCGTTAGGTCCTGAATCTTGAAAATCGGCGTTTTCGACTTCTGGGACTGCATTGATGCTGATCCAGCGATCCTCAAACTGAAATGGCGTGCCGCCAGCATAGTGCATGCATCGCAAGTGAAGAACGCGATCCTTTTCTTTGAGGCCGAGCCGCGCCCGCTGCCATTCCGGTGCGGGTAAAATTTCGCGCGTAACAAGGCTGTAGCGATATTCTGAACCGGTATCTTCGATTTCAGCCCGAATGAGCGGTATGGCGAATTTCGCATTTCGGACAGGGTTTGGATTGACGCGCGTGCCTGCTTTTCGCTTGCGATCCAGATACCCTTCCTCTGCCAGCTCCCTCATAGCTCTGTTGACCGTTGCACGGGCACATCCAAACTGCTCTGCGAGATCAGTTTCTCCAGGAACTAGGGCGCCTGGTTTCCAAGATTTGTCGCGAATCCGAGCAAGTATTTCTGCCTTAATATCTCGATAGCTCTTTTTGCGCGAGTTCAAGTTGGTTTCTCCTCCATATGTATAAATTTATCGTTATAATGCTCGCAGTTAACCAAATTATCAAGGTTCAAGTACATGCAGGTAATCCCGTCAGCCAAGTTCACTACTACAAGATGGAAAAACGGTGGGGGAATAACTCACGAAATCGCCGTGCGCAGATGCGCAAACAACTTTATCTGGCGTCTAAGCGTCGCAGAAGTTTCATCAAATGGTCCTTTCTCGGTCTTCCCAGCCATGGAGAGAATTCTGACGGTAATTCACGGCGATGGCATTCATTTGCATCACGAGGAAGGGACAATTTTGGCGCGTCCCTACCAGCCGGTTCGTTTCTCTGGTGAGCTGCCAATTGAATCTGTTCTAGTCTCGAGCGTCGTGCAGGATTTCAACTTGATCTATGACCCGACCAAAGTAAGCGCAACGGTCAAGAAAGTTGACGCGGCGGATGTCGGATCTCTGGTGCCCTCAACGAACCGAGAGTTTGCCCTCTACTGCGCAAGTGGCGAAGCAGAAACCGCGAATGGTGAATTATTACCCGATGGGTCCTGCACTTTGTTTGAACAGAACGTGTCAATCGCTGGCACACACTCAACTACAGAATTACTTCTGGTCACTCTTGATTACATTACCTAAAGCGCTGCCGTAAGTTCTTCCATAGACGCCTTATAGAGTCGCAATATTTCCTCTCTTCTGATGTGCCGACCGTCGCGAACGACGTGACGACCTGCAGACCAAACTTCCTTGATCACGTGATCCCCCGCGGCGAAACATAGTCCATCTAACAATTGATGGTCTTGTAGCGCGAACAGAGTCGCGTTGGAGCGGTCAATCGCAAGCAGATCAGCAACAGCTCCCACCCTGATTGCACCGCTCTCACGGCCCAGTGATTGCGCGCCTCCCGCGGCAGCGCCGAGGTAAAGTGTTTCGCCAGTGGACCCCTTTCCGTCAACAAGGACATTGCGTGCCATGTCGCGTAGGCGCTGGGAGTATTCCAACTGTCGCAACTCTTCAGTGAGGGAGATGCGAACATTGGAATCAGATCCAAGGCCGAATGCGCCGCCTTTACTCAGGTAGGTTGGCCCATTGAACGGCCCATCCCCAAGATTTGCTTCTGTAATTGGGCAAAGGCCTGCAACCGCCCCGGAATTTGCCATCGAGACAGTCTCTTCTTCGGTCATATGGGTCGCATGGATCAGGCACCAGCGATCCGTGACATCCATATTTTTCAGAAGCCACTCAACAGGTCGCGCACCCAGCCATCCAGAAATCTCTTCAACTTCCAGCAGTTGTTCAGCGATATGTATGTGTACAGGCCCGGTAGGGTGCGCGCTCAAAACACTCTGAAGATCATCGGGTGTTGTCGCTCGCAATGAATGCGGTGCGATGCCAACACGAGTATCTGTATCCATCTGCTGTGCTGAAGTCTTTGCGCATTCCACCAATCTATTGAAGGTTTCAACGTCATTGCCAAAACGTAACTGGCCACCGGCGAGTGGCTTTTGCCCTGTGCCGCCATAGGTGTAGAGCACAGGAAGGTGGGTCAGACCGATCCCCGTATGATTTGCGGCGGCAAAAATCCGTTGCGATAACTCATCAAGCGCGTCATAGGCGCCGCCGTTCTGCTGGTGATGCACGTAGTGGAATTCACCGACCGAGGCATATCCAGCTTCAAGCATTTCCATGTAAACTAGCCCGGCGATGGCCTCGTACATTTCTGGAGTCAGATGAGTCAAGAACTTGTACATCAGTTGCCGCCAAGTCCAGAAACTGTCATTTCCGGCTGTGCGGTATTCTGTCATTCCAGCCATCGCCCGCTGGAATGTGTGACAGTGCAGGTTTGCAAGAGCCGGTAACAGACAATCAACTCGGACGTCACAATCGTTTGGCTGCGAGTCTTCGGACACCCTTAAGATGCGCCCATTATCGATCTCCAAACTGACATTCTTGCCCCAGTGGTCAGGGAGGCGGGTTTCACGGGCAAAAATGGTTGTCACATTTCTATCCTTTATGAATGGACATAATAAAATTAAATATATACAATTATTCCGGTGACGCAACAACTATGCGAGGATAATGGCACAATGACCCAGCATGTCATAACCAACTCCCAAGTCGCGACGATGTCAGGTGAAGATCCATATGGGCTACTGAATGACGGTGCCATCGCCATGGACGGCGACACCATTCTTTGGGTGGGAGATCGCTCAGAACTTCCTGCAGCATATGGAAAGTTCAAGGTGACCGATGTCGGCGGGCGCCTGATCACCCCTGCCCTGATTGATTGTCACACGCATCTTGTAGCGGGTGGTAATCGAGCCGTTGAATTTGAGATGCGTTTAAACGGCGCATCATATGAAGAGGTCGCGCGTGCGGGTGGGGGCATCATCTCGACTGTGAAAGCTACTCGGGCTGCGAGTGAAGACGAACTTTTGAAAGACGCGCTAACACTCGTAGATACTTTGATTGGCGAAGGTGTCGCCACCTTGGAAATTAAGTCCGGGTATGGCCTGGATCGGGATACCGAGCTGCGTATGTTGCGCGTGGCCCGCAGAATTGGAGTCGAGCGCCCGGTTCGAGTACGAACATCTTTCTTGGGCGCGCATGCTGTTCCACCTGAGTATGTCTGCCGCCCGGACGACTATATGAAAGAAGTTTGTATCCCGACGCTACACGCCGCCCACGATGAAGGCCTGGTCGACTCGGTTGATGGCTTTTGCGAAGGCATAGCATTCTTGCCTGATCAGATCGAAGAGCTATTCAAGGAAGCGAAGTCGCTTGGGTTGCCATTGAAGCTACACGCTGAGCAACTTTCCAATCTTGGGGGGGCAAAACTTGCCGCCCAATATGGTGCATTGTCTGCTGACCATATCGAGTATCTGGATGAAGACGGCGTCAAGGCGATGGCGAAAGCAGATACGGTCGCAGTCATCTTGCCGGGCGCATTTTACACCATCCGTGAAACACAAAAGCCACCCGTTGGTCTACTGCGCCGCTACGGCGTTCCAATGGCCATTTCCACAGATTCAAACCCGGGGTCATCCCCACTGACCTCATTGCTGCTTACTATGAATATGTGCTGCACTCTGTTTGAGATGACACCTGAGGAGGCACTGTTGGGTGCGACGCGTCATGCAGCAGCAGCACTTGGCTTGTCGGATCGTGGAGCATTGTCTACTGGCATGCGCGCCGATCTTGCCGTTTGGAATGTCCAACACCCTGCCGAGCTATCCTATCGTATCGGCTTTAACCCCCTATACAAACGCATTTATGGAGGCGAATTTTGAGCATTATTACTCTTAGGCCCGGCACGGCCACGCTTGCACAGCTTCAGGAAATTTTTCTGAAAGAACAGGCTGTAAAGCTACATGACAGCACACGGGACGTCGTCGATGAAGCCGCTCGTAGAATTGCGGAAGTTGCCGCTGGCGAGGCACCAGTCTATGGCGTGAATACTGGATTTGGCAAACTCGCCAGTCTCAAGATCCGGCGCGAAGACACGGCCACGCTTCAACGAAATTTGATCCTTAGCCATTGCTGTGGTGTCGGTGAGCCCATCTCGCGCTCGCATGCACGACTGGTCATGGCCTTGAAGCTTTTGTCACTTGGTCGCGGTGCATCGGGTGTCCGTTGGGACATTATCGCGCTTCTTGAAGGCATGCTAGCGCGTGGGGTCTCGCCGATTATTCCCGCACAGGGTTCGGTCGGCGCGTCGGGTGATCTTGCGCCTCTGGCGCATATGGCGGCCGTCATGATCGGTGAAGGTGAGGCCGAGTATAAGGGCGAAATATTACCTGGATCCATTGCGCTGACCAATGCAGGTTTGGAGCCCGTCATCTTGGGCCCGAAAGAAGGTTTGGCGCTTATCAACGGTACCCAGTTTTCGACAGCATTTGCATTGTCGGGTCTGTTTCGGGCATGGAGTGCTGCGCAATCCTCTTTAGTCACGTCCGCGCTGTCGACGGATGCGATTATGGGCTCGACAGCCCCTTTACAGCCCGAAATTCACGACCTTCGCGGCCATCAAGGTCAAATAGAAGTTGCAACATGTATGCGCGACCTGCTTGATGGATCAGAAATCCGTGAAAGCCATCGTGAAGGTGACAACAGGGTTCAGGACCCTTATTGCATTCGTTGCCAACCGCAGGTCACGGGTGCCGCAATGGATGTTTTGCGTCAAGCTGCGCGGACCCTCGAAATTGAGGCTAATGCGGCGACCGATAATCCACTGGTTCTGACCAAAGCCAACAAGATCGTGTCTGGCGGCAACTTTCATGCCGAACCGGTTGGATTTGCCGCTGATATGATTGCTCTGGCGATCTCTGAAATTGGTGCAATCGCTCAGAGGCGGGTTGCCCTTATGGTTGATCCAACGCTTTCGTTTGATTTGCCCCCGTTTCTGACCCCTGCCCCCGGTTTGAATTCTGGGCTGATGATTGCCGAAGTTACCACTGCCGCATTGATGAGCGAGAATAAGCATCTGGCCAATCCTTGCGTTACCGACAGCACACCGACAAGCGCCAATCAGGAGGACCACGTCAGCATGGCAGCACACGGTGCGGTTCGTCTTGGGAAAATGATGGACAACCTCAGCACCATTCTTGGCGTTGAGTTGTTGTGTTCCGTTCAAGGCATTGAATTTCGCGCTCCGTTGAAATCAAGCCCCGAACTTCAATCTGCGAGTGCACGATTGAGATCGGAAGTCGACGCTTTGAACGAAGATCGATACATGGCTCCAGATTTGCAAATTGCGACACAGATGGTTTCACGCGGAGATTTGCTTGACGCGGTAAAGGTAGCCATGCCGGAGTTGTGGGGATGAATCTCTTTGAGGTCACACAAGGAGACAGCCCGATTGTTCTGGGGCAGCCTCATGGTGGGACGTTTGTTCCGGATGATGTGTTTTCGCGACTTAATCCTCGCGGTCAGGGACTTGATGATACTGATTGGCACATTGCAAGGCTGCATGAGGGTCTTTTGCCGCAAGCGACCACTGTGCGATCCAATGCTCATCGATATGTCATTGATGCCAATCGCGATCCAAATGGGGCTTCGCTTTATCCCGGTCAGAACACGACAACTTTGTGTCCGATCACTGACTTTGACGGGGAAGCGATTTGGGAGGCAGGGCAAGAGCCATCAGAAGACGAAATCGTTGCACGCAAGGATGCATACCACAGCCCCTATCATCAGGCATTGCAACAACAACTAGATCGCGTGAGGGAACGGCATGGGATTGCTGTATTATATGATTGCCACTCAATTCGGTCCCAAATCCCGTTTCTTTTCAAAGGGACATTGCCAACCTTTTCGATTGGAACCAATGGTGGTGAAACCTGCGACGCGAACATCACCAACGCAGTCGTGTCGGTCTGCTCAGATGCAGACGGACATGAACAAGTCCTGAACGGCCGCTTTAAGGGGGGATGGACAACGCGCAACTATGGCCGACCGTCTGAAGGGGTTCACTCCATCCAGATGGAACTCGCGCAGCGATCCTACATGGACGAAGCTGCGCCTTGGACCTATCAGCCTGAGCGCGCAAATAGGCTCCGCGTTCATCTGAAAAAGGCACTTACACAGATTGAAGAATTTGCCGTTAGCGAGGCCGGTACAAAATGAAGGAGACAAACATGCTTGATCGAAAGAACACCCGCGATATCTTTCCTCCAACGGGGTCTAAATTGAATGCCAAGAGCTGGCTAACAGAAGCACCACTTCGAATGCTCATGAATAACCTTCATCCGGATGTAGCAGAGAACCCTCACGAACTAGTAGTCTATGGTGGTATCGGACGCGCGGCCCGAACCTGGAAAGATTTCGATACAATTGTTGCAACGCTTAAAGACCTTGAGGCGGATGAGACATTGATCGTGCAATCCGGCCGGCCTGTCGCTGTTGTGAAAACTCACGCTGATGCACCGCGCGTCTTGATCGCCAACTCCAACCTTGTTCCCCACTGGGCAAACTGGGATCACTTTAACGCGCTCGATAAGAAAGGGCTGATGATGTACGGCCAGATGACCGCTGGGTCTTGGATTTACATCGGCAGTCAGGGCATCGTGCAAGGCACCTATGAAACCTTCGTTGAAGCAGGACGCCAACACTATGGCGGTGACCTGACAGGTAAATGGATTTTGACCGGCGGTCTGGGTGGCATGGGTGGCGCGCAACCGCTTGCGGCCGTCATGGCGGGTGCGTGCTGTTTAGCCGTGGAATGCAACCCGGATTCCATCGATTTCCGGTTGAGAACACGTTATGTCGACGAGAAGGCCGAAACACTGGACGAAGCCTTGGCGATGATCGACAAATGGACCGCTGCTGGTGAAGTCAAGTCAGTTGGCTTGCTGGGCAATGCGGCAGATGTTTTCAAAGAACTTGTGGAGCGCGGTGTGCGCCCTGACATGGTTACGGATCAGACCTCTGCCCATGACCCAATTCACGGCTATCTGCCGCAAGGCTGGACCATGGGCCAGTGGAAAGAAAAGCAGGAAAGCGCGCCTAAAGAAGTCGAGAAAGCCGCCCGTGCATCCATGAAGGTGCAGGTTAAGGCGATGTGCGATTTCCATGCGATGGGAATTCCGACCGTTGATTATGGCAATAACATCCGACAGATGGCGCTGGAAGAAGGTCTTGAAAACGCCTTTGATTTCCCCGGCTTCGTGCCCGCCTACATCCGTCCGCTGTTTTGTCGCGGGGTCGGCCCATTCCGTTGGGTTGCATTGTCGGGTGACCCCGAGGACATCTACAAAACTGATGCCAAGGTCAAAGAGTTGCTGCCTGACAACACCCATTTGCACAACTGGCTTGATATGGCCCGCGAACGGATCAATTTTCAGGGTCTTCCCGCCCGGATTTGCTGGGTCGGCCTTGGCGACCGTCATCGACTGGGTCTTGCGTTTAACGAAATGGTCAAGAGCGGCGAGTTGTCTGCGCCTGTTGTCATTGGCCGCGATCATTTGGATTCTGGCTCTGTTGCATCTCCAAACCGCGAAACAGAATCAATGAAGGACGGCTCAGACGCTGTATCGGACTGGCCGCTTCTCAATGCTCTGGTCAATACCGCCTCGGGAGCAACGTGGGTCAGTATTCACCATGGCGGCGGAGTCGGTATGGGCTTTAGCCAGCACTCTGGCGTGGTCATCTGTGCGGATGGCACTGACGAGGCCGCAAAAAGGCTGGAGCGCGTGCTGTGGAATGACCCTGCTTCAGGCGTTTGGCGGCATGCTGACGCCGGCTATGAAGATGCAATTGAATGTGCGCGCGAAAAAGGTCTGCGTCTTCCCACCATTCTTGGAAATTAGGGGCATGACAATCCGGCTGGCAGATATCGCCTGCCGGGCTGCTTGAGTATTTGTTTTTCACCACAATAAGCAGGGAGTTACCCGATGTCCGCTTGGATAAAAATGATCGCCGATGAAGACGCTGACGAGACGTTGAAGACGGCACTTGATTTCGCCCGTACACCACATGGCACCGTTGACAATGTAATGCGCGTCCATTCGTTGCGGCCGCAAACGATGAATGGCCACGTTGTTCTTTATCGAGCGTGCCTGCATGACAATGCTAACACCATTCCGATGTGGTTTCAGGAGGTCATCAGCTCATATGTTTCGACTCTGAATACTTGCCCCTATTCTTATGCCAACCATTGGTCGAACGCACGCCATCTGATTGGTGATGATGTCAAGGCGGATATGGTAGAGGCTGCGCTTCAGGCACACCGCCCGGAAGATGCATTTGAAGGCGCGCAATTGGCCTTATTGCAATATGCCGAGAAACTCACTTTGAAGCCGGGCAAAATGGTTGAGACCGATGTGCAGGCTTTGAAAGATGCGGGTGTCGATGATGGCGAGATACTCGAAGCCAATCAAATTATTGGATATTTTAACTATGCCAACCGTCTTTTGAACGGTCTTGGCGTAACGACGGGCGGCGATGTTGTTGGGTATTACAAAACCGATGTTGCATGTAAGTAAATAATATGCATGTGATGCAATCTTTGCAACTATCAAAGGACGCATCGCAATGACTCTCGCAACAGCAGCTTCAACCGACACAATGACAATTCCCGTTGTAGACATCACTCCGTTGCGTGATGGCAGCGATCCACAATTAGTTGCGCGGTCTCTGCACGCGGCAAATACCGGGCTAGGCTTTATTTACATCAAGGGTCACGGCATCCCCGAGGAATTGATTTCCAGTGCCCGGGCCACAGCTTTGGAATTTTTCCACATGTCGGCCGATGCCAAGGAGACAGTTCGCGTGACCGACAACCATCGCGGCTGGATCGGGTCGGGTGGTGCAAAAATGGACGACGATGCAAAGCCGGATCTTAAGGAGAGTTTTGTTTGGGGATATCAGGACAAAGGCGCAGAAATCCTGACTGACCATAATCTTCGTGGTGTCAACAAATGGCCAGAGAGCCTACCGAACCTGGAAAAAACGTGCATGCAGTATTTTAAGGCTGCGCATGATGTCGCCGAACTTCTCATGCGTGGTTTTGCTATGGGTCTTGGGCTTGCGGAAGACGCCTTCCTCAAAACCAATGATAAGCCGATCAGCCGAAACTCTTTTGTCTACTATCCGCCCCAGGAAAAGGGTGCCGACGATGGGCAATTTGGCGTTGGACCGCACACCGACTTCGGCGTCCTGACCGTTTTGTGTCAGGATTCAGTCGGCGGTTTGCAAGTTCAGGGGTTGGACGGTGAATGGCTTGACGCATCACCGATTGAAGGCACTCTTATTGTCAATGTTGGCGATCTTTTGGCGCGATGGACTGACGGCGCTTATCACTCGACCGTTCACCGGGTCATCAATGATACCGGCAAAGAACGCCTGTCAATCGTGCTTGCCTATGACCCCAACCCCGAGACATCCATAGATGCCAAAGACATTTTCGGGGATGGTTATGTTCCAAAACAAGATGCTATAACCTGCGGTGACTATCTCGATTGGCGGTTTGCCCGGGCGTTTGCGCATAAAAATGGATGAAGACACCAATCAGGAAAGCAGCTCCGAAGTTGACGCGGCCATCGGCCGTGCCATTCGACAGCTCAGAGAAACATCAGGGATGACAGCGAAAGCGCTGGCTGAAAAATCCCTTGTGTCGGCGGCCATGATCAGCCGGATCGAGAATGGACTTGCGTCAGCTTCGCTTTCATCCCTGCATGCGCTGGCGAAAGCTCTGGATGTGCCGCTGGTGGCGCTGTTTGGCGAGACTACCAGCCGCCAATGTGACTTTACCCATCTGCGTGCAGGACAGGGTATCCCATCGGCGCGGATGGCAGATGGGCACCTGCATGAGTTTGTCCAATTGGCTGTCCACAATCGCGTCGACCTACTTTTTTCCGCGGTTCAGGTCACGTTAACGCGGCAAGACATGTCCCCACCCAGCTACACCGGGCGCGGCGTTGTTTTCCTGCGGGTTCTATCTGGAGAGGCAATCTACCGCTATGGCAAGATAGAGATGACATTGGTCGAGGGGGACACGCTTTCCATTGATTCCGAACTGCCGCACGGATTCGTAAGATTACTTACCCCCAAATTTGAATATCTCTCTGTTCAGGCGGAATCTCGGTAGCACCGAATAATTGACGATGCTCCAAAGCGTCTTGCCCAAAACCTGACTCACTGGTTTTGGGCAGGGCGCACGAAGCATTCAACTGTTGCGCGGCGCCTGACCTTATCCCTGTCTCAGGTATAAGGACGCTTTAGAAAGCACATCAACCGGGTTCCAATACCTACATCTTAATATCTGCGGCGGGTGTATCGGGCGGCCTTTGATCAGAACGGCAGATACTTGGTTATCGCAACACTATTGATCCGCACAATCATTGGAGTTGATCAGCATATGCATTCTCATGGACTTATAGCCCGAACTTAATGCGATCACCAATCCACCATCCCTTCGGACTTTGGATACCGGGTATCTCCTATCATGCGAGAAAAGGCGGAATGATTTCTGTTGACATTTTTGTATGCACATATATGCTTTATATGTGGATTTACTATGCGCAACGAGGCAATATGAGTGCTTTTCTTCCCGTTATTAGAGCGTAAAATATGAATATACATTACGGTACGTTTCAGGCACTCAAGAATGTAAGCCTCACGGTCGGATCGGGCGAGCATGTTGTGAGTTGCGGCCCGCCCGGATCCCCGATCTCTGCTCAGGAACTGACATTCAAAACCTTGGAAGTCGTCACAACCACCCGTGCCTTTTTCGAGGCATGGATCACGACCGCCGCCTTCTGTTTTGTCAAATGTTTTGGTTTGTCGATGCTTTTTGGTCGATTTGACCCCAATGGAGAATGATGATGACGGCGAATGACCAGACGGCTTGCAATCCTACACAAGGCCACATGATGAACATTGATATTCAAGATATCCGGAAAGGGGCAGAAAACCTTCTGCTGAACTGTGGTGAGGTCACCCAAGAAACAAGAGTTTTGATCATCAAGGAACCTGAGTGCGACAGCTATTACGATGAGCGATCTGTTGAAGAAGTTTCAAGAGTCGCGAAGCGTTTATGTAAGGAGGTCGAAGTCCTTGAGTTGCCATTTAATCCTGTCGTCACAGATCCAAGTCCAGCGCTCACCGAGAAGATGTCAAAGTTCGATCGTGTCATTTTCTTCGCGCGCCTGGGCGATCAACTTCGTTTTCGGCAGAGCGTGAAAGGGACGTTTTCGATCATGTCATATGCCCTGGACGGTCAGATGCTTGGATCCTCTTTTGGTCAGGCCAGTTATCGAGCATTCGAAAACCTGAGGGGCCTTGTAAATGACGCGTTTTCGAATGCGAGGGTGATACACGTCACCTGCGCCGAGGGTACAGATTTCAAAGGACCGGGCGCGAATTTCCCGGACGAAAGCGGTGAAACTACCGTAAAGCGGTTCCCGGTTTCTGTGTTCTCTCCGATCCCTCCGGTTGGTTTCACTGGTAAGGTCGCGCAAGTCGGGTTTTTGGTCGGGACTGGGTCGCAGGTTTACGATCCACCGGCATGTGAGATCAAAGACAAGATCTTTGTTCATTTCGACGGCCACCAGATTACAAAATTCGAAGGCAGCGACGAAGATGTGAAAGCGGTTGAAGGGCACTACGATCACGTAGCAAAGCTATTTGATCTGGAGCGCAACTACATCCATTCGTGGCACGCAGGTATTCATCCAGGGTGTGATTATGTCAACGAGGCCCGTGATTTTTTCGACCGCTGGAGCAACGGTGCATTTGGAAATCCGCGCGTTTTGCATTTCCATACCTGCGGAACGCATGCGCCCGGGGAAATTTCCCTGAATGTTATAGACCCCACCGTCAAACTTGATGGTGTCGCAGTGTGGGAAGACGGTGTTTTGCACCCAGAGCGCATAGAGGGCGGCAAAGAACTTTTGGATAGTGATCCCTACATCTCCAGGATCTTTTCCAGCCCAGCCCAAAAAGTGGGCCTGGGGCCCTCTGGAAAACTCGAGTACTGAGTTCCGTTCCTGTCTAACAGAACATTTTGGCCATTCGCTAAGATAGGTCCATCGCTCTCATGATCAGGCCAGCATGCAATACGGTTAAAATGGATCTACTGCCCAATTTACTGTGACCAAGATTTCGAAAATGACAAGTTTTCTGTCCTGGGTTTAGCTTTGAATTTGCCGAAGTCATGCTTCTGAGAATTGAACTTTTCGGGGTGCTATCGGTCGATTAGCTAAGCAAACAAGTAATGAACGACGCGTTTGCCGTTTATCCTGATCAACTCATACCAGAGTGAACGTGGGCCATTTGATGCTTACCGATTTACCCTGTGAATGCACCAATATTTGGGCAAAAAATTGAGAGGCATCAATAATGACTATCAAGACACTGACAGAATGGGAAACGCTGGCTGCGACCCTAGCACCTCATCAACATGCTTTCATTGATGGCAAATTCGTTGACTCCGCATCCGGTAAAACATTTGACTGCGTGAACCCGGCTACCGGTAGCGTCATCTGCCAGATTGCAGAAGGTGATGCAGAAGATATTGACCTCGCCGTCGCAGCAGCAAGACTCGCATTCGAGAGCGGTGTTTGGTCCGGAATGACCCCGCGTGGTCGCAAAGAGATACTGCTGCGTCTGGCGGAATTGATCCTCGAAAATCAGGCAGAACTTGCCGCGCTGGAAACTCTTGATATGGGCAAGCCGATTGGCAACTCCTATAACATTGACATCCCCGGATCCGCCTATGTTTGGCAGTGGTACGCAGAAGCAATCGACAAAGTTTACGATGAAATCGCACCAACCGCCAAGGGTGATCTGGCCATGGTACGTCGTGAACCCTTGGGCGTGATTGGCTTAGTGACGCCATGGAATTCACCATTCAACATGGCGACATGGAAGGCGGCCCCTGCACTAGCGGCAGGGAACTCCATCGTACTTAAGCCCGCAGAACAATCGCCGCTCACTGCGCTGAAACTGGCAGAACTGGCCGCAGAAGCCGGCATTCCTGATGGTGTGTTCAATGTTGTCCCAGGCTTTGGACACACAGCAGGTAAAGCGCTTGGGCTGCATATGGATGTGGATTGCCTCGGTTTTACCGGGTCGACCGAAGTTGGCAAATATTTCTTTGAATACTCAGGTCAGTCGAACATGAAGCCCATCTGGGCGGAATGTGGCGGAAAAAGCCCGAACATCGTTTTTGCTGACGTTTCAGATTTGGATGCGGTTGCAGATATGGCCGCAGAGGGCGTGTTCTTCAATCAAGGCGAAATCTGTTCGGCCAATTCCCGGTTGCTGGTTGAACGCCCGCTTGTTGAACGTCTGACTGAGATGGTTGTCGAACGTGCCGCAAAACGCATGCCCGGCAATCCATTCGATCCTGCCACTAAAATGGGTGCGATTGTTGATTCACGCCAAACGGACCGCATCATGGAATACATCGAAACGGGTCGCAAAGAAGCAACGTTGAAATTCGGTGGCGAGAGGGTCAGCGTTGGCACTTCGGACAACTTTATCATGCCAACAATCTTTGCGGATGTAGACAATGATATGACCATCGCCCGCGAAGAGATTTTCGGCCCTGTTCTGGCGATCATTCCTTTTGACGATGAGAAAGAGGCAATAAGAATTGCCAACGATACAATCTATGGATTGTCTGCCTCGGTCTGGACCAACGATCTGTCACGAGCGCACCGGCTTACCGACGCACTGCGCGCAGGAACCGTGTGTGTGAACACCGTTGATGCGTTGTCTGTTATG
Source organism: Ruegeria sp. CDSA221 (assembly GCF_059611825.1). Classification (NCBI taxonomy): domain Bacteria; kingdom Pseudomonadati; phylum Pseudomonadota; class Alphaproteobacteria; order Rhodobacterales; family Roseobacteraceae; genus Ruegeria; species Ruegeria sp. CDSA221. Next base: position 10,266 of record NZ_JBXWPK010000022.1, on the reverse strand, counting down.
ACGCCTTTTGGTGGCATCAAGCAATCCGGGAACGGGCGTGATTTGTCATTGCATGCCCTTGATAAGTACACGGCCCTGAAAACCGTCTGGGTCAAATACTGATAACAAGAACACAATACTTCAGGCCTGATCACTGTCCAACAGGGCGGCCATCATAACCACCAACCCACTAGAGGATATCCCAATGAGCGATAAAATTCTGATCACGACTGCCGACGGCAACGTAGGCAGCCACGTACTTGCGCAATTGCGCCAACAAAATGTTGACGTCGTTGCAGGGGTGTTCGAGGAAACGATTGATGGTGTCGAATCCAGAAAAATGGACTTTGCAAACCCAGAGTCACTCGAAAGTGCTCTGGAAGGAATTTCCAAAGTACTCATGGTCATTCCGACGGACCCTGACATGGTGCAGTGGGGCAAAAACTTTCTTGCCGCTGCCAATAAAAGCGACGTGACACATATTGTCCGGCTTAGCACGTCTCTTGCACGAAAAGATGCATCTTTGAAGGCTCCGGGCCTGTTAGGCGCAACCGATAATGACCTGCGGGCGTGTGGCATTGACTACACGATTGTTGCGCCGCAGTTCTTCATGCAGAACTTTTTCAACTTTTATGGCAATGACTACAATAATGGCACGATCTACCTGCCAGCAGCTGATGGCAAGATTGGCTGGGTGGACATCAACGATATCGCGGCTGTTATTGCGGCGGCTCTTCAAGAACCAGAAAAATACAAATCGCAAACGTTGACAATTACGGGTCGCGAAAACCTGTCATACGCGGATGCCGTCTCGACTATGAATGAAGTGTTGGGCAAGCAGTCACAATATGTAGCCGTGTCAGACGACGCTGCAGTTGAAGCAATGACCAACATGCAGTTTCCGCCGTTTATTGTCGACTTCATGCTCAGCCTGAACCAAGCGGTTGTGAAGGGTCACGCCGAAGAAGTGACGGACACTGTCGAGAAAGTGCTAGGTCGCCAACCCGTTACATTCAAGCAGTTCGTAGAGAACAACGCCGAACGCTGGGCCAGCTAAGGCCTTTGGCCTCGCTGTCTCAGGGTAACGTGGGCGCGGGGCACCAAATCAACTGGCTTGCCGGGAACAAATTGCTCTTCAAGCACCGCGTTCCGGCAAGTTCAAACCGCCAACATCTTCGGTATAGTGCTTCGTAAAATGCTTGATCCGAGTGTTTTCCGAAGCGCCTTGACGGGAATCTTGCATTCTGAGGGCCACAAGGCAGCACCATGAAAGCCAATGAACTTTACCCCGACCTGAAATCGCGAATAGTTGCCAAGGAAGGGCTGTTTCATGGCTTTATCGTTGCGATTGTTGTGGCCGTCGCTGCGGAATATTTAGCGCGGCAGTATGGCTCGCCCGCAATGCTGATGGCCTTGCTGCTGGGGATTGCACTTAATTTTCTGTCCGAGGAAGAAAGCTGTTCAGCCGGGATAACATTCGCGGCCAAAACGGTCCTTCGGATAGGTGTCGCACTTTTGGGGGCTCGTATCAGTTTTGGGCTACTGGCCGAAGTAGGTGCGTCAAACGTCATTTTGGTCTTAGCGGCCGTGGTGGTGACAATTCTTTTTGGTTTGCTCTTGGCCCGGCTTCTTGGTCGAGGTTGGCGGTTTGGGTTGCTGACCGGTGGATCAGTGGCGATCTGCGGTGCATCTGCAGCCGTTGCTATCGCCGCCGTTCTTCCAAGAAACGAGAACTCTGACCGAAATCTACTGTTCACCATTCTCTGCGTCACCGTCTTAAGTACTTTGGCAATGATTGCCTATCCGGTGATTGCCGATTTTATAGACCTCACCGATACCGAAACCGGGGTGTTTTTTGGCGGCACTATTCATGATGTCGCGCAGGTCGTTGGCGCAGGGTTCACCGTTTCTCAGGAAGCCGGCGAAACTGCGACACTGGTCAAACTGTTTCGGGTAACCCTTCTTGCCCCACTTGTTATCTTGATCTCGCTCGCGCAACGGGCTGGCAATGCAGAGCAATGGGGTGCCACGGATGAACGCCCCCCACTTATCCCCCACTTCCTTTTGGGGTTCCTGGCGCTTGCAACCTTGAATTCCTTTGATCTATTGCCGCTGTTGCTGGTGGAGCTTTTTTCCGACTTGTCGCGATGGTCACTTCTTGTTGCCATCGCGGCCGTGGGTATGAAGACGTCGATAAAGCCAATTTTGAGTGTCGGACACCAAGCCATCGGCATCATTGTCGCAGAAACCGCTCTCATCGCGATATTCGTCCTCGTCGGGCAAAGACTGATGGCCCAGTAGGTGCAGACAGCGTCTGATGTCGTATCCGTTTGGTCCGATAAGGTTCAAAGAAACCGAACTTGGGATAAGTGATATAGTAATTTCGCAGTCCGTAAGAATATGAAATTCACTATTCACAAGCTCATGAAAGCCAGCTGCGTCCAACCGCATGCGTGAAAATGTGGTGGCAAACACGCTGCAATTCTTAAGTGGAAAAGGAACTGTACCGCGCCTTTGCAGGACGCAGATCAATACTTTCGCTGAGCTGGAATGAGACGGAGGAATTGCAAGGTTTCAATCCGCCCGCATGACGAAAAATGACAATCAACACCTATTAGGAATTCGAACATGTCAATTAGGAAGATAGATACACTGGTTGTTGGTGCCGGGCAGGCAGGTATCGCCCTGAGCGAACATTTACGTAACAATGGTGTGCCACACCTTATTCTTGAAAAGAACCGCGTGGCCGAAGCATGGCGCACGGGTCGCTGGGATTCACTGGTTGCGAATGGGCCAGCTTGGCACGACCGTTTTCCCAACTTAGAGTTTGAAAGCCATGACCAAGATGCATTCGTCCCAAAAGAACAAGTCGCGGATTATCTGAACGACTATGCAAAGATGATCAAGGCGCCAGTCAGCACCGGAGTCGAGGTTATCAAGGCAGAACCGCTTTCGGGCAAAGAAGGTTACCGCGTTGAAACCTCTGACGGTGTGATCGAAGCAACCCGCATCGTGGCTGCTACAGGTGCATTTCAACAACCGGTCATTCCGCCAATTGTGCCCGAAGATTCTCCGGTTCATCAAATACATTCCTTCCATTATCGCAACCCAAAGCAATTGCCAGAAGGCGCCGTGATGGTTGTGGGTGCCGGGTCTTCCGGGGCACAGATTGCCGATGAATTGAACCGTGCCGGGCGCAAAGTGTTTTTGTCCGTGGGGCCACATGATCGCCCTCCACGGGCCTATCGTGGCCGTGACTTTTGCTGGTGGTTGGGTGTGCTTGGGCTTTGGGATGTGCCAGCGATGGAGCCGGGCAAAGAACATGTCACGATCTCGGTCAGTGGTGCTTATGGGGGCCAGACCATGGATTTCCGCCGTCTTGCAAATGAAGGAGTAACTCTACTTGGCATGTCGCAAACCCATGACGATGGAAAACTGACCTTTGCAGGTGATCTGAAAACCAACATCGCAAATGGTGACGCCAATTATCATCAGATGCTTGATGCGGCCGATGCCTATGTCAAAAGCACCGGGATTGACCTTCCGGAAGAACCCGATGCGCGCAAAGCGTGGCCAGAGCCTGAGTGCGTGACAACGCCGATCCGCGAGTTGGATTTTGTAGCCGAGGGGATCACGTCCATTGTCTGGGCCACGGGGTTCCGTCAGGATTTTTCTTGGATCAAGGCAGACACATTCGACGAAAGAGGCACGCCGATACATCAGCGCGGAGTGTCAACGGCGCCGGGAATCTATTTCCTTGGCCTGCCTTGGCAGTCGCGTCGTGGATCAACATTCATCTGGGGTGTTTGGCATGACGCCAAACACATCGCGGATCAAATTGCGACGAAGCGCCATTACCAGGCCTATGCCAGCATATCAGAGCGGGAACTGAATTCGCCTGAACTCCCTGTTGCCACATAAACGGTTCGCCAGATCGAGCACCCTACCCTTTCTGCAGAGCTGATCTCGAAAACAAAAAGACGGAGCGCCAAATGGCACATACTCGAATTCGGAAATTTAATACCAAGAAGACCTATCCCGAACAAAAACTCGACAATGATCTGTGTCAGGCAGTTGTCACAAGCGGTGGCAAGACCGTCTATTTGCGCGGTCAATGTCCCCAAAATTTGGACGATGCGAAGAATATCGAAAGCCATGATCCCGTAGAACAGACCCACAAGGTGATGCAAAACATCAAACAGCTTATTGAAGAGGCAGGTGGCGGCATGGAACATCTGGTGAAGGTGGTCGTCTATATTACCGATGTGCGCCACCGCGAAGATGTTTACCGCACAATGGGAGAATACATCAAAGGCGTTCATCCATGTTCTACAGGCCTCGTTGTACAAGCATTGGCCCGACCCGATTGGTTGGTCGAAATTGATGGCACCGCCGTTATTCCGGACTGATCTCTAAGCTAGACAAAATGCCATGCTCGCGGAAAACGTCGACCTGGCCACAACCAAATCATAGGAAGATATTATGACATTCTCGCTGGTTGCGCGCTGTGTGGACACAGGCATGTTCGGTTTGGCGGTTTCGTCGTCTTCTCCGGCTGTTGCGGCACGGTGCTCTTTTGCCCGGGCCGGAGTTGGAGCTGTAGCGACACAAAACGTCACCGACCCAAGTCTTGGCCCTCTTACGTTGGATCTGATGGAGGCGGGAATGACTGCCGAACAGGCTGTGGAGGAAGCAAAAGCCCGCAGTAGATTTACTGAATACAGGCAGATTCTGGCTGTGGATGCTGTGGGAAAAACCGCGATTCATTCCGGGCCGAAAAGCCTTGGCATCTGGACTCAGGCACGTGAGCAGAACGTGGCGTCGGGTGGCAACATGCTCAACAACGACGGCGTTCCGCAGGCAATTGTAGATGGGTTCCTTTCTTCTACAGGTCATATTGGTGATCGGTTGATAGCTGCAATGCGCGCGGGATTGGCCGCGGGCGGCGAAGCAGGGCCAGTCCACTCGGCCGGTATGAAAATCGTTGATAACGTAAGTTGGCCAATAGCCGACCTGCGCTGCGACTGGAACCAGGACACCTGCCCGATCGAAACCATTGCAACACTTTGGGAAATTTATAAACCACAGATGGACGCCTATACTCAACGTGCGCTCGATCCGCAGATGGCACCATCTTATGGCGTCCCGGGCGACAAGTGACCGCCGGCGGTCGCGATTGTTCAAACCGTATCAACACTTGTTAAGCCATTTTAATCTATAGTTAGCGACCGCGAGAGCAGTGGAGTTTAACAACCAGGACGCTGGTAAAAAGCGCCTTGTTCGGCCCGTCAATTTTGGTGTTAGTCCTTGCAAAGGACGGATTTGGTGCTACTTCGTTGACATGACTTTGCGTGTTACACTGAGGAAGCTCGAATATTTCGTTGCTGTGGGTGAGGCAGGATCGATTTCTGCTGCGGCAAGAAATCTGAACGCATCGTCGCCTTCCATATCGTCAGCCATTTCACAGCTGGAGGCAGATTTTGGTTTCCAACTTTTCGTACGCAAGCATGCTCACGGTTTATCGCTGACACAGGCAGGCAAACAGTTCATCGTGCCAGCCAAAGCGTTACTGACATCTGCAGTATCGCTGACGCATTTGGCGAGTGAGATTACTGGTAAAGTTCAGGGACCACTAACGATAGGCTGCCTTTTGACATTCGCACGTATTATCGTTCCGGGTTTACGTCGAGAATTTGAAGATCGATATCCAGATGTCAAAGTCAATCAGCTCGAACGTGACCAAATTGAACTCTTCAATATGCTCCGCGAAGCAGAGATTGATGTAGCGCTTACCTATGATTTAGATATTCCACCAGATTTGCAATTTGTACCCTTGGTTGAACTGCCACCCTTTGCGTTGACAAGTAAGACGCATCCTCTAGCAGAACGCGATACTGTGATGATCAAGGAACTTCATAAGTATCCAATGGTCTTGCACGATCTTCCATTGAGTATGGATTATTTTCTGTCGCTTTTTCATAATGCCAAAGTCAAACCTCTCGTTGCCGAACGTACAAGCGATATGGCCGTGATGCGCAGTCTTGTAGCAAACAATTTTGGGTATTCTATCGCTAACATTCGGCCGGTCTCTAATGTTGCATCCGATGGTCAAAACTTGCGCTTCATACCGATTGTTGGGGATGTTAGGTCGCTCAATATGGGGCTTGTGACAAGTGAAAATGCTGAGAACGTTCTGACTTTGAAGGCATTCATTGACTATTGCCGTGAACATCTTACGGACCAAGTTATTCAACGATTAGTTGTATCCGAACCGAGCGGATAGAACTTGAAATGACGCAGACTCGGCTTTGACGCGCGTGTTCTGCACCAATCCAATCTTGAAACTTTCCCACTCTGGCCGACAGGCATAAGGATTTCGATTGTAACCTATTGGTTTTCAACGCTCCCAGTTCAAAAAACATGAACTAATGAATCGTTTTTCCATTGTTTCTCCGAAGGTTTCTATGAAAGTAGGCTGTTTCAGAGCACGCTAAGTGCTGGATGACAGAGGGGACCTGTATCCATCCGCAAACATCCCAAGACTCCAGTACTTTGGTGAATATCGTATTCCGAAGGTTGGAAAATATTGAATCCGGTCCGATCTCAAAAATGGGATCAAACATTAAGACATACTCCGTCGAAAAAGAGAGACGAGTCATAATCGGGAAGACGTCGCGTGATACTTTACTCACTCCCATTTAGTACCTACAGTGCCAAAATCCAGATGCAGTTGGATTTGAAGGGACTGAGCTACACACTAAAAGAACCACCAGGTGGGTACGGAACGCCCGAGTGGAAAAAGCTGGTGCCGCTTGGCACAATTCCCGGGCTTGTGGACGGCGACCTTTGTATTGGTGAGTCGGATGTAATCGCGAACTACATCGAAGATGCTTATCCCGAACACCCTTTGCTTTCGGCTGATCCGGTTCAGCGCGCCCGCCAAAGATTCCTGTGTCGTTATCACGACATGTGGTTAGAGCCCCACATTCGAGGCGTCTTCCCACACATCAACGAACAGACGCGCGACATGGGCGTTGTTGATGCGTCTCTGGATCAATTCCAAGCCTATCTGGATATGCTCGAGCGCCTCTTTGATCCAGATCCTTTTATGTGCGGAAAAGAGATTTCGTTGCCGGATCTGGCCTTTCCCGGAGCGTTCATCATGGCGGATCTTTTGATGCCGCTTTTCGGACGCGCACCTTCATACGGAGAAAAGGTTTCGGTATGGCGTGCGGCAGTTAACGCAGACCCGGTTATCGGCCGCATAAGCGAAACTGTCCGATCTGCAAATGTAGCTTGGCTACAGAGTATTTCGTGATGAAGCGCACTAAAGATTTCCACTCACTTCTTTATTCAAAGGTAACAAAATGACCGAGGTTTGTCTTAGTGGCGTGTCGAAATCATACGGTGATTTTCAGGCCGTTGATAATCTAAATCTATCCTGTGAAAGTGGGCAGATGTTGGCGCTATTGGGTCCATCAGGATGCGGCAAGACAACCACATTGTCGATGATGGCGGGCATTAACGATATCAGGGGTGGCAGCATTAAATTCGGAGATCGCGAAGTTTCACACCTCGGGCCGGGTGAGCGAAATATCGCGATGGTTTTTGAGGATTACGCCCTCTATCCGCATCTATCCGTCTTTGAAAACATAGCCTTCTCACTGCGCATTCGGGGGTTGCCTAACGCGGAAATCAAGGCGGCCGTCAACGAAATGCTAGATTTGCTGCATCTCAATGATTTGCGCAATATGAACGTCAAAAAGCTTAGTGGTGGCGCTCAACAGCGGATCGCAATTGGTCGTGCGTTGATCCGTGAGCCAAATGTCATCTTGTTTGATGAACCGCTCAGTCATTTGGATGCAGATCAGAAGATCCGACTTAGAACTGAAATTCGTCACCTGCAGCAATCTCAGAATCTAACGTCTATTCTGGTCACCCATGATCAAACCGAAGCATTTGCCATGGCCGATAGAGTGGCTGTCATGAACCAAGGTGTGTTGCAGCAGCTTGGGTCCCCTCAAGAGCTTTATGACAATCCAGCAAACACCTTTGTGGCGACCTTCATCGGGGAGCCGCCGATGAATTTGCTGGATGCAACGGTGACCGATCAAAACGGTGATCTGACACTTCTTGGCAGCGGTTGGGCATCCCCGCTTAGCGCCGAGTTGACAAAGCTTTTGCGTCAAAGGGGCGAGATTGAAGTGGTTGCTGGCTTGCGGCCTGAAAGAATGCGCATTGCCAAGACCACCAAGGCTGCCAAACCTCAAGGTGAATTTGAAGGAAATGTTTTCTTTCGAGAACACCGAGGTGACACGAACATGATCGTGTTGGAAACTAAGTCACGCGAAATCGTAGCCGATCCGCTTCGGATATTTGCTGATCTGGATGACGGGACGTCGGCATCACTGCGTAAAGGCGATCACGTTCGACTGGCATTCAATCCTGATGATCTTTGCTTGTTCAGCAAGATTTCGGGTCAAAACCTCAACCGACTAAATTCAGATGCAGGGGGTCGATAGGTCAATGCTGGACACTAGATCTCTTACCAAAACTTTCGGCGATGAAATTGCGGTCAATGACATCGACCTGACGGTTCAGCCCGGTAAAATCCTTGCGATTACCCGCCCGTCACGTGCCGGGAAAAGTACCCTTTGCCGGATGCTTTCTTTTGTAGAAACTGCCACCACCGGTTCGTTCAGCTTGGCGGGTGAGGATCTTACCCGCTCGCAATGAAACGGGAGAATTGACCATGACCCACGTAGTTCTTATTGGCGCAGGACAAGCGGCAACTACACTTGCGTTCAAACTACGCGAACTTGGCCATGCGGGACCCATCACCTTGATTGGCGACGAGCCTGACTTACCCTATCAACGCCCTCCGCTGTCAAAAGCATACCTTTTAGGCGACATAGCCCGTGAACGGTTGTTCCTAAAACCGCAAATTGCGTATGACGAAGCGCATATCACGTTGCAACTAGGTGCACCTGCACGTCAGATTAATCCCCACCTGCGCAGTGTCACCCTTGCTGATGAAACATTGCGTTATGATGAGTTGGTGTTGACCACTGGTTCCACCCCGATCCGTTTGCCGGCGGCGATTGGCGGCAATTTAGGTGGCGTTTTCTGTGTGCGCACGCTTGCAGATATTGATGCAATGGCTCCCGAATTTTGCGCAGGGCGACATGTGCTTATTGTCGGCGGTGGCTACATCGGATTAGAAGCCGCTGCTGTAGCAACCAAACTTGGCTTAAACGTAACCGTGGTCGAAATGGCAGAACGTATCTTAAAGCGTGTCGCTGCTCCACAAACGGCGGATTACTTTCGAAACCTGCATCACCGCCACGGTGTACGTATCCTTGAAGGGGTCGGGTTAAGCGAATTGATCGGCGCAGAAAAAGTGTCAGAAGCACGCTTGAGTGACGGTCAAGTTCTGAATGTTGATTTCGTCATCGCCGGGGTTGGTATTCGACCCAATACGCACTTGGCAGAAGCAGCAGGACTGACAATCGACAACGGCATCAAGACCGATGCCTACGGCCAAACGTCTGCCGCACATATTTGGGCTGCTGGCGATTGCGCGTCTTTTCCGATAGGGTCATCACAAATTCGGCTGGAAAGTGTGCCCAATGCCATTGAACAGGCCGAAGCCGTAGCTGCCAATGTATTAGGAAGCAAAGCACCTTATGAAGCCAAGCCATGGTTTTGGTCGGATCAGTATGATGTCAAACTACAGATTGCAGGACTAAATGGTGGCTATGACCATGTTGTCACCCGTGCAGGCGCCCGTCCGGATACGAGATCTCATTGGTACTATCTCGGCGCTACCCTGTTGGCGGTAGATGCCATGAATGCACCGCGTGATTACATGGTCGGCAAGCGATTAATCGAGGCGGGAAAGTCGCCAGACCCGGGCGTTATCGCAGCGCCAGAAACTGTGCTAAAGGCACTGTTATGACCAAAGGTGTAAATCGGTATGCATCGAATGGCCCACGTTCACTCTAATATGAGTTGTTCAGGATAAGCGACAAACGCGTCGTTCATTACTTGTTTGCCTAGCTACTCCACCGATAACATCCCGAAAAGTTTAGTTTTCAGAAGCATGATTTCAGCAAACCTAAAGCCAAAAAATGGACAGGTAACTTGTCATTTTAGGAATTTTGGTTATTGGAGATAATGCAGTAAGACTGTTTCAACCTTATGACACTTTCTGTGAATCCCGGAGGCAAAATACCCACGGAATCGGTCGGATGATCTGACCGTCGCGGAGCAAAATTCCGCAGTCTG
>NZ_JBXWPK010000021.1:0-47206 GCF_059611825.1 Ruegeria sp. CDSA221 | reverse complement strand
GTTCACCTATACCGCGACCAGTTGCATCGCCGGGGTTATTGCCCTGTCGGCGGCTGTGGTTGGGTATTGGTTGAGTCCGCTGAATATCGCATCGCGCGTTCTGTTAGCCATCGCTGGGATTATCTTTGTCGCGCCCAGCCTGACTGCTGATCTGATCGCGCTGGCCGTGGCTTCACCTGTCATCGTCACCCAACTGATCGCCCGCAACCGCAGTCACTCACCGGCGTGAAACCATGACAGAACAAGTGACCATTATCGGCGCAGGGATCGTCGGCATTTGTTGCGCTTTGTCGCTACAAGAGCGCGGCATTCCGGTTCGGCTGATTGACCGCGGTCAACCGGGGCAGGAAACTTCTTTCGGGAACGCAGGTGTAGTGTCGCCGTGGTCAATCATTCCGCAAGCGATGCCGGGCATATGGAAATCACTGCCCCAGATGCTACTGGATCCTAAAAGCGCGCTTTCGGTCAGAACCAGTTTCTGGCCGAAAATGATCCCCTGGGGGCTGCGGTTTTTGGGAAACTCTGGCGAAAGATCAGTGCGCGAAATCTCGGACGCGATGGAGCTTTTGTGCCGCCCTTCTATCGACCTGTATCGTCGTCATCTCCAAGGCACCGGGCACGAAAACCTGATCACTGACAGCTACTATATTCACGCTTTTCGCCACCGGAAGCAGGCTGATCTGAATGGGCTTGGATATCTGATCCGTCAGGAAAAAGGAGGCGATCTGGAGCTTGTCGATGGTGCCGAGTTGCGCGGCCTGGAACCTGCACTGTCAGAAGAATTCAAAGCCGCGATCGTGATCAAAGGTCAGGCACGCGTAACCTCACCAGGACGTCTGGGGGCAGTTCTGGCTGAAAAAGCACGCATGCAAGGGGCCGAGATCGTACAAACCGAAGTCTCCAAGTTGATCCAGACCCAAGATGGAAGTTGGCAGATTACAACATCACAGGATACGCTGCACGCCCCCAGGCTCATACTTGCGGCTGGGGTGTGGTCCGCCGACCTGCTGAAACCGTTTGGGCTGCCAGTGCCCCTTGTTGCCGAGCGCGGCTACCACGTTGAATTCCCGAACCGTTCAGTCCAATTGAACAACTCGGTCATGGATGTGGACGCAAAGGTCGTGGCAAGCTCGATGCTGGGCGGCCTGAGAGTCGCCGGCACGGCCGAATTTGGCAGCGTCGATGCGCCCGCTGATCCGCGCAAGAAAGAAATCCTGACCGAACAGGCAAAGGCGATGTTGCCAGACCTCGAAACAAGCGAGGCACGATTCTGGATGGGTCGACGGCCATCATTTCCGGACAGTTTGCCTGCAATCGGGCCGATCAACGGCTCAGACGGGCTGTATGCCGCGTTCGGACATTCACATTACGGGCTAATGATGGCCCCGAAAACTGGTGAGCTTGTGGCGGATCTTGTATCCGGTCGCAGCCCGAACGTCGATATGGCGCCATTTTCGTTGGCTAGGTTTTGAACACTCAAGTCAGAAAGGTCTAATAACAATGCCAATTTACCAAGGCGGTCAGAATATATGCGGCGCGTCGATCGGTGTTCTGTGCCTTGAAAGTTATTTTCCAAAACCGCCGGGCCATATCAAGAACCCATCCAGCCTGCCATTTCCGGTCCTGTATGAGATGATCGATGGCGTGACGGTCCCGACCTTGCTGAACAACCCTACGCCCGAATTACTGACCCCCTTCATTGAAGGAGCCAAGCGGCTTGAGGCTGAGGGCGTCCGTGCCATCACCGGCAGTTGTGGCTTCCTGGCCCTGTTTCAAAAAGAGCTGGCAGCGGCGGTTTCCGTTCCTGTTTTTGCATCCAGCCTGATCCAGGTGCCGCTGGCTTATCACATGACCGGGGCCAGTGCGCCAGTGGGTGTGCTGACTGCGGATGCATCGGCACTGACGCCCCAGCATTTTGAAGGTGTCGGTGCAGCCGGTGTTCCTGTGGCAGTGAAGGGCTTGGAAGGTACATCAGAATTCGCCGAGGTGATCTTGCGGAACGCACGAACGAGGATGGATACTGATCTGATCGAAGCCGAGGTCTTGGATGCCGCTCGCAGTCTTATGCTTGAAGCTCCGGATATTCGGTCATTGGTATTGGAGTGTACAGATCTGCCGCCATATGCCACGCGCCTTCAAGAAGAACTGCGGCTTCCCATTTTTGACCTTACGACACTGGCGCATATGGCGCATTCTGTGGCGGCCCGAGTACCATACTCTGGAATGATGCCGTGGCAGCGCTGACCGCGCCGTGCCGTAGGTGGGTTGGAATTGAAGTAGACCTCAGTTGGCCAATCAAGGTACCTGTGGCCCTGCAACAATCCCCCGATCCATAGGAGTTTGAGTGCCCGTTGAACTGTACATCCTGATGACCGCTATTTGCCTTGGCGCTATACTGCAAGTCGGGGTTGGCATCGGATTTAGCATCTTTGCGGGGCCACCCATGATGATTATGCTTGGCACGCCGACGGCGGTTCCCATTTTGCTTCTGCTAAACACCGTTGTGTCAGCGGTGGCAACGGACCGGCATGTTCTGAAAAACAATCGGCGGATAATCGTCACTGCGGTCATTGGATGCTGCGTTGGAGTGGCTGCTGGCCGCATTGTTTATCCCCTTTTGAGCGAGGCGTTTGTTCTCGCGCTGACGGCCTGCCTGTTGTTAATCGGCTTGATTGCAACCTTGCTCCCCTTGCGTGGCTCAATTGGAAACGTCGGGTTTTCAGCTGTTACCGGATTGTCCGGACTTGCAACTGTATGGGCGGCAACCCCGGGTCCACTTATGGTGTTCGGTTTGATTGCAAAGGGTCGGTCCGCCAAAGAGGTGGCAAAGCTGGTTCAACCAATAGCGCTGGTGGCATATGGCATCGCATTTTTGTTGCACAATCTGTCCGGGGCACAATCAATCTCGTATGGGTCGTCAGTATGGGGGTTCCTCGCCATAACCTTGATCGGCAGTTTACTTGGCCGTGCGACAGGTCCCTACTTGCCACAGGCGGTCGTCATAGCAGCGATCCGCGTGGTTTCACTGATCGCTTGCTGTGTTCTGTTCTATCGCGCCTATATGACGGCTTAATCTCAAAGGTCACACGATGATACGAAACGAAAATCTGCACAGATTTCCACGTGCCCAACTCATGTCTGGCCCAACACCTTTGGAGCACCTGGACAACCTATCGGCCGAGCTGGATATCGATCTCTGGCTGAAACGTGATGATCTGACCGGGCTTAGTTTTGGCGGTAACAAAACACGGCAGCTTGAATTTTATCTTGGAGATGCGCAGCAAAAAGGTGCTGATACCATTCTGATCACGGGCGCCGTTCAATCCAATTTTGTGCGATCTGCAGCCGCCGCAGCGGCCAAACTGGGTATGCAATCGGTGCTTCAGTTGGAAGAGCGTGTGCCGGACATGGGATCAGAGTATTATGCGTCCGGAAATGTACTCCTGGCACAAATCCTGGGTGCCGAGCAAATGAGTTACCCCGAGGGCGAAGACGAATCCGGAGCGGACGCGGCATTGCATGCACGCGCCGACGAATTGAAAGCCCAAGGTTGCACACCTTACGTTATTCACCTTGGCCTGCATCATCCGCCCCTAGGAGCCCTGGGTTATGTCGTCGCTGGGCAGGAATTGTACCAGCAGATGCCAGATTTCGATGCGGTCGTTGTCCCGTCAGGCAGCGGCGCAACACATGGCGGTTTGGTAACCGGATTGGCGCTGGAAGAAAGCATTGCCTCGGTGTTTGGGATTTGCGTGCGCCGGGATCGCGAAAAGCAAAAGGCTCGAATGAAAACCGTTCTGCAGAATCTTGCGGACTTGCTGGAAATCGACGCAGGTTTTCTACAGGATAGGATTGATGTTTGGGATGAAGCCTTGCCGCCAGGCTATGGCAAAGTGAATGCCAAAACACGCGCTGCTTTGGAGAAAATGGCCCGAACCGAAGGGGTTTTTCTAGACCCGGTCTATTCTGCCAAAACATTCGCCGGTTTGCTGGACCTGATCGAACGTGGAAAGATAAAACCAGGTGAGAAAGTCGTTTTGCTGCACACGGGCGGGTTGCCCGCACTTTTCGGGTATCAAAAAGAGCTAGTAGGCAACCCGGCTTGAGGTGTCCAAAGCACAAATCCGGATCAGGACCCTGCTTGGCTGTACTTTTAGTACCCAAACGATTTTTTTAGCCCGTTCCGGCTCGATTTGCGAATACGCAAGGTCAGCTTTGGTTCGCGAGTGGCAACTGAGTTCTTCGCTGGGAACGGCAGGATTGTTGCGCGATCTGTGAATTCGCATGACGAACGATCTTGCGAGCGCAGCGAGAGGCCGAAGCCGCATTGCTGCGGCGGCACTTACGATGAATGTCTCCTTCGGGCCGTGCGCGACGGTCAGGTTTTCGTCTGAAAAAGGTGAAGTTGTACTGCCTGTCGATGACCGTAACGAGCTCGAATTGTCGAATGCTGCGGAGCAGTGTTAATGTCTGCAAACGATGCTCTGGAAGCCGAAATGACCAAACACCCCAGTCAAATGAACGATGAAAGACCCACCATTCTCTGTGCTGCAGGCTTTGGTGACAATGCGAGCATGTTTGAAGGTTTGGCTGACACCCACCTCGCCAATAGCTATCGTTTACTACCCATCAATCTTCCGGGATTTGGCGCTCAGCCTCTGGCAAAGGCAACAACTCTTGAAGCACTTGCACAAACCGTCGCCGACAAAGCGATCAAGCACGGAGCTGAGATCATTGTCGCTCATTCGGTTGCTTCAATCATAGCCTCCCTGGCTGCCAAAAGGGCCGACTGTCCTTTGACAACCATTATTTCTCTAGAGGGTAATATCACCGCCGAGGATGCCTATTTTTCTGGAACTGCCGCCGACTACGGTGATCCAGTTGCGTTTCGTGCGGCGTTTCTTGAGCGGCTTGATGAAATGGCGAAAACGGCACCAATCATCCGACGGTATCGTAATGAAGTTTCGAAGGCTGATACTCTGGCGCTGTGGCAACTCGGCACCGACGCACGGCGTTTTTCAGCAAGCTGCGTGCCCGGCGAATTTTTGCAGAACGCGGCAAATGTGATTTATCTCTACAACCCTGATAACTGTCCGGATAGCACCGTCCGCTGGTTAGAAGAAAACAAGATGGATCGGATCGTTCTCGATAATGCCACACACTGGGCGAGCGTTGATCAGCCCGAAAGGCTTGCAGAAATGATTGCTGAGGCACTCCGCCGATAGGCGAATGCAGCCGTTCACAATTGGATAGATGAGTGTTGGCATTGTTTTGGCTTTCCGCAAGAAACGGGTCGCGGTGTCGGGGGCACGTCAGCTAATCCGTTAGGTGATAGTTAGTGACGGAACCAGAAGACATGACAAACCAACCCATGCCAGCAATGGATTTTACAGCCAGCGTCATGCTGCTTCTGCTCGCTGCTGTTTGGGGCGGGTCCTTCTTCTTTGGCGAGGTCGCACTGACTGAAGTGCCCCCGCTGACAATAACGCTGCATAGAGTGATCTGGGCTGTCCCAATACTGGCACTCATCGTCCTATTCAAAGGATTGAGAGTTCCACGTGCCCCTCGGGTATGGGGCGCTTATCTCGTTATGGGAGCGCTCAATAACGCTATTCCATTCTCGCTGATCTTCTGGGGGCAAACGCAAATCGACAGCGGGTTGGCTTCAATACTCAACGCAACGACGGCAATGTTTGCAGCGGTCGTGGCTGGCTTGCTTCTAAAGGATGAGCCGCTGACTCCGAAGAAAATAGCAGGTGCCGCCCTGGGTATTTTAGGGGTGGCCTTCATTATGGGACCAAGTGCATTGACTGAGTTCAATCCGAGTAACTTGGCGCAGTTGGCTATCCTTGGGGCGACGCTCTCGTATGCTTTTGCCGGTGTCTGGGGTAGAACTGCTCTTTCAGGCCAACTACCACTTGTGAACGCACTTGGCATGCTGATCAGCAGTACAGTGCTTATGATCCCAATTGTTCTCGTGATGGATGGCCCCCCAAGCTTCGCTCTGTCTGCTGGTGTATGGGCAGCGCTTATTGGGATGGCCGCTCTATCAACAGCGCTGGCCTATGTACTTTATTTCGCAATCCTTGCGCGCGCCGGAGCCGCCAATCTTCTTTTGGTTACGCTGCTGATCCCACCTTTCGCTATCGGTCTTGGTGTCACGTTCCTTGGTGAAAAGATGGAGCCGGAAGCTTGGGTCGGGTTCGCCATCATTGCTCTTGGCTTTGCTGTAACAGATGGGCGGCTTTTCGCCCGCTTCACAAAACGCAAGCCCCAACAAGCTGAATGAGGCGCTTTCTGGAATACCTTTGACCACCACATTACGGAGTGACGATCCCCGTAGTCACCAACTGACCAGGCCAAGCGTCGGGTCTATTTTTGAGTAGCGGACATTCAGCAGGGGCAACCGAATGGCTGCAAAGTCCGCAAACAGTGAGCATAATGGCCTTCTGGCTTTGCACTCGCGGCGAAGGGCAGTAATGCGGGCTGCGACCGCAGCATGTAAGTTGGCTGAGGGATGTCGGCTCTGGGCCGCTTGCGGTCTTTGATCCTAGACAGGCGAAGGGCAACTTCGTCCCGCACTTTGCGAGTTCAAGCAGCCTTTGATTTTGCGCTCGCAGCGAACGGCAGGTTCGACGGGCCGCGCCGCAGCATGGAGATTATGGCGTGAAGGTTCGGAATGGGCTGTCCGCATGATCAGTTATAGGTGGGGCAGGAGCCCTTTCTGCAACGGCACCGGGGTCTGGTATGAGCCCAAAGCGGACCAAGTAAATTCTGGTTTCAGCCTTATAACAATCGTCCCTAAGGTGTGTGCCAGATTGACGATGTGTATGCCTCTCTTGTATCGACCGTGGGGCTTCGTCAGGGATCTCGGTTCCGAGCACTTTGGCATCGTATGTTGTCCAACGTGGCGTTGGTATTGCCAACACTCTGGCATAGTAGAAAGAGCTTTGTTCCGGATCGTAATCGGGGTCTTCCCAATACCCGGATAGAATTGCCTGACCAATATCGTTTGTCCAAGTAGCGCTCTCAACGTCAACCGTGCCGCCAACGGGTCCGCCACACTTCGCGTTCACTAGTTCGCGCCCGCCGCAAGATATATCGTAAACGCGTTCCGAAGTTGTCCCGTCGCTATTTAACCACCCTTTGACGATTTGAATGCGGTCTAGATTGGCTCCATCGGGACGCCTCCTTCATATCCATACGCGGCAAAATCTGCACGCGGCAGGTCCGTATCTTCAAAATCGTATCCGGCAAAAACGCGAATGCGCATGCGCGGACCTGTGGTTGCGTAGACTTCTTTCCCAGCAAGAGCGTGCCAAATGGCCTCGCGTGTGTTTTCTTTTGCCCAAACTGCCGCCATTCCCGACGCCGAAGTTTGCCATGCATATTGGGCAACCTTCTCGTCCCCACCGATGCCGCCCCCGACTTCTTCGAAACGGATCGGGTCCGCAGTGAGTTCAACGGCAGCGTTAAGTTGTTGTCCAAACTCATTCATGAGAAGCGTGGCGTCTTTCGCTGCCAACAGCGGGGCGAGACCCAAGTTCTCGGCGTGATCGGCAACTACCAAAAAGTCCAATGGTCTGCGCAGCCTAGCTTCGACACCGGTGCTGGATATCACCACCTCGCCCTTGGCAAAGCGGTAGGCTTCTTCAGGGCCTAGCACATTGTCGATCATACCGGCATCTGCAGAGTAGGACGTATGCAAATGAGTGTCGCCAAGAAAGACCTGATTGGGGAAGCTCTGCCGTGGATAAGGTGAATACTGCCTGTCGCCGGGTTGAGTGCTCGGGATGTCCTCGGCATGGGCGCAAAAAAAGCAAGAAAAATGGTAAGAACAGATGCAAAACGGATCATTTTCGACCTCATCTATTGCACGAATGATGCTACGTTAAATGCATATTTCTACGACTCGTTCCTGTTCTTCGAAATAATTAAATTCTATCTGCCGCACTAAGCCGTTGGCTAGGTTCAGCGGGGCGGAGGTGGAAGCACCTTCTTCGACTGGAGCACCTGAAGGATGTCAATAATCGCTTCAGTACTCGTTTCGATTGAACCTTGGAAGAACAGTCCGACGCCACCTTCCCCTAACTCCCGTGTGCCAACGGCGTCGTAAGTTGGCGAGAGAGAGACAAGTTCGGGAGGTAGTTCTGGGCATACCGGGTTTCTTTGAAGTATTGCGTTCGCGGTCTCGATGAATACCTGCCGAACCTTTTCGACATTACCCTTTGCATCGGACGACTCGGTGAGTTGATCCGGAGCAAGTCTCAGGTCATCCAAACGGAAAAAAAGGCAGTCATCTTTGAATTCGGCCGAAGCGGAAGCACCCACCGTCAAACCACCAGCGAAAGTGTTCTCGCCGCGTATAGATCCACCGCCGCTGCGGCTTTCGCATCGGAAAAGCTCTGCTTCGATCCTCCCACTTAGCGAAATCACTGTATCGTCGGCACGGGCCGTTGCTTCGGTCACGCCGATCAGTGCGTTGCAGACATCTACAAACGCGGCTCGTTTGAGTTCCTCTACAAGTATTTCGTTTGCTCGGCGTAGGTCTATGACACTTTCGATTGAGATCCTTGTCGCGTTCACATCTTTTAGTCTCAATGCCAGATCAACGGGAAACTCACGATCTCCTAGCTTGACGTCCCCGTTTGCTTCGAAGGTAACCTCTTCAGCCAGCAGCGCGGATCCGAAAAGCCCGGCAGTAGCTAGTATCAGAAGAAAGATCCGATCCATCATCCTGCCCCCCCAACAATACCGCGAGATTGCATAACCGCCAGGAGTTCCATCATCGTCATCGCACTGGTGTCGATTGAGCCGCTCAACGCAACACCGATGCCACCGTCACCAATTTCTCGTGTACCGCCGGCGTCGAGAACCGGATTCAACGAAGAAAGCTCCGAAGGCATCTCCGGACAAATCACATTCTCTTCGGTGAACTCCTTTGCCTTGGTGAGAACGACCTCCTCGACACGCTCCGTGAGGCCAATTAGGTTAACCAACCCGCCGACAAACCCAGTAGGTTGAAGCACGACGTCGGCAAGATCAAAGTGAACGCATTGATCTTGAACATTGGCGCGTGCCGCTGCGGCGATCCCAACAGTCGTCGAGATAAAGCGAACTCCACGCCCGTTGGTTCCCTCGGATTCTTCGTTTCGACAACGATAAAGCTCGACGTCCACTGAGCCTACGAGTTCAATGAGATCACCGCTGGCGCGGGCGTCGTCGAGTTCAAAGTCAACATTCAAAGAGCAACTTTGTTCCAGAGTACCCGACAGAAGTGCGGGCGCTTGGACTTGGATTTCTCGCAGATCTAAGAGCCCCCGGAAACCTAGGCGCGTTGACGTCACACTGCTGATGCCCGCGTTAAATGTGTAAGGTAGGTTTTTCCCACGAGCGGGAATCTTGTTTGAGATGCTAAATTGAACTTCCCCGGCGTAGTCGCTTGGCGACGCATTCTGTGCACTGGGTCGAGCGTTCAACTCGGGCTTCAAAAGTTCTGGGTTCGTGGTTGCGCAGGATGCGAAGAACAGCAAACACACAAAGGCAAAAGGTACGGTTTTACGCGCCCCAAGTTCCGCCAAACTCCATTGTAGTTCTATTCCCATTACCCTTTGCTCAACCTCACCGTTGAATATCAACCCTAACGTACAGCGTCACGGCGAAGGTCAACAGTTTGCACCACGAAAATATACTGGTGCGGTGTTGTGTTGTCGCAACGACTTGCAGTTGACGCGGGTCCTTTGAAACTTCGAGCATAAGCTCTGCCCGCAAGACTTTTCTCCCGCGTTAAGCCCTGAGCAGGTGCAAATGTATTCGGTTTTCTTCCAATATTGCGAGGGTGTGCTTTCGATTCGTCGCCATGCCAGCACTTCTCATCAACAGACCGACTCCTAGGCGACACAATGTGTTTTACTCTCGACACAGGGTGCTTTTCACCTCCACAAGGGTGTTACGCCACTAAAGAGGGAAAAACCATGCGCTTGCTTTCTATACTTATTGTGACGATTCTATTCACAACCGGCGCGGTTGCCCAAACAATCGACAGGATAACAAAAAACAACGAAATCCGATTTGGTTTTCGAACAGATGCTGCTCCATTGTCTTACATTAACGACCAAGGTCGCCCGTTTGGTCTGTCACCGTTGATTTGCGATCATGTAGCGAAGGTAATTGCGCAGAAACTGGAATTGAAGGATTTGAATGTTCAGTTCATTCCGGTCGACTCTAAGGATCGTTTCGACAAAGTAGCTTCCGGAGAGGTGGATATGCTCTGCGGGGCAGCGTCGATTACACTTTCCCGACGCGAAATTGTTGATTTCTCAATTCCAACTTATGTCGATGGCACGTCCATATTGTTACCAATCGAGGCTGAAGGCACCATGGGTGCACTCGCGGGAAAGAAGGTTGGAATGAGAAGCAGCACAACAACAGAAGCGTCCGTTCTGAATTCATTTGAAGCTGCAGGTATCGACGCAGAAATGGTGCGGTTCGCTTCACACCCAGACGGTATCAAAGCACTTCGAGACGGTGAAATTGACGCCTATTTTGCAGATCAGTCGATTTTGCTGGTCAACTACATTGCTGCAGGACTAAAGGGCAAATTCAAACTATCCCAGGAAATACTGACGATAGAAAAGCAAGGATTGGCCATTGCGAGGGGTGACGATAACTTTCGACTCGTTGTCGATAGTATTCTGTCAGAAATGTATGCTCAGGGCACAATGGAAGAGATATTTCGTCTCGCTTTGCCGGGGGTGGAGCCGAGCGAAGCACTAAAAGCTCTGTATGTTTTCGCCCCCATTAATCCCTGAAGCTTGTCGCGCAAAACAGTTTTGTCGGGAGTTAATCGCCCTGCGCAATAGAAGCTGGCCTTGTAAGCAAATTGACGGCTCAAGCCAGCTTGACCAATGACCGTGTTTTACTAAATGATCCTCCATTTGGCAGGCCAGTTGCCAGAATCACGGTCTTAGGCGATCCTTCGATAAATTGAAGGATCGCAATATGTTTAGATATATAATATTTGCTCTCAGTTTAAGCGCATCTAACGCCCTGTTCGCACAAGAGGCGTCCGATACTGTTGCAACGGAAGTTACGTCTGAAACTTCATCCGACCTTCTATCTGATGCTGAGTTGCAAACTTTGGTCGCCCCGGTGGCTCTTTTTCCCGACACTCTACTCATACAGATATTTGTTGCGGCCACTCAGCCACTGGAGATTGTTAAGGCAGAACGGTATTTGTTGGATAACGCCGACCGCGACCCCGTAGAGCTCGAGCCGGAAATCGAAGCTATGGGCTGGGATCCGTCTGTAAGTGTATTGGCCACGGCGTTCCCCGAAGTCGTCGGTCAAATGGCCACCCACATCGATTGGACCGAGACAGTCGGCACCGCCATGCTGGCCCAGTCCGACGATGTGCTGGATGCGGTGCAGGTAATGCGGGATCAGGCAATTGACAGCGGAGCTCTTGTTTCCGGGCCCGAGCAAACTGTCGAGGTATCTGATGAAGAAACGGTTGTAATTACTCCGACACAACCCGAAACAGTGTACGTCCCGCAATATAATCCCGAGACTGTCTATACCGGCCCGTCGACCGGGGACGTAGTGGGCGCGGCCTTGCTGACATTTGGCACCGTGGCGCTGATCGACGAGATTTTCGACGATGACGACGATTGGTATGACTATTGGGGGTGCCGGAATTGCGGCGGATGGGGCGGTGGCCCGATATACAGAAACCCGGACATCGACATAGACGTCGACGGCAACGTCAATATCGGTAACGATATAGATCTTGGTGACCGAACTGATATCGGATGGAAACCCGATCCTGACCGAAAAAAGGAAGCCCGGGACAAGATCGCTGATCACAAAAGGCCGGAAGGTGGTCGCGGCGACCTGCCTGTCAACCGCCCCGAGGGTCGCACGGACGAACTCCGCGCAAAACTGAGCCGTGAATCCGGTGCTGCAGACATTAGCAGGGGAGGCGCGGCAGCAGTTGCAGCTGGTGCAGGGGCAGGGGCTATCGCGAGCGGTGCTCTGGCCAATCGAGGTAGTGGGGGCAAGTCCTTGCCGCAGGTGAATCGCGGTAACGTTGATCGGGACAAGGCTGCTGCCAAGCAGCAGGCCATCGATCGGACTAAACGGCCAGATGCGGCGAAGAAGCCTGTCAAAAAGAAACCGCAAGCAGCTAAGAAACCTCAGGTAAAAAAGGCCACGGCTCAGCAAAAACCCGCTGCGTCCAAAGGTAAGGCTATGAAGAAAAAATCTTCAGGCGGCAAAGCTCACAAGGCGTCCAAACGGGGACATGCTGCCAAAGGCAAGGGGAGGCGGTAACATGCGTAAATCGGTTTTTTCTATTTTAGTGATCGCAGTGGCTACTGGACCGGCGTTTTCCGACGGTGCCCTGTTCGAAACTCCGCAAACCGCACTGGACGCTTTTGTCGAAGCGTTAAGGGCCGATGATCAGAACAAGCTGCTCGAGATTTTCGGACCAGAGGCAGAAGATCTAATCGGAACGGGTGATCCGGTGGAAGATCAGCAAAGAAGGCAGGAAGTGCTTGGCATGTATGCTGAAGGATACCGCTTTCAGCCCGAGGATGATGGGGTTTTTCTTCTGCTTGGCGAAGATAGTTGGCCCTTTCCGATCCCAATTCTGAAAGCTGAGAATGGTTGGAAGTTTGATTTAGAAGCCGGGGTAGAGGAGCTTTCCGCCCGTGAAATCGGACTGAATGAATTGGAAGTAATCGAAACGCTTGAGGCCTATGTTGATCTTCAGGCGGCGTTTCGTCTTGTGGATCACAATGGCGATGGCGTCATGGAATTTGCCCAAACGATCATATCGGATCCCGGCGCACGAAACGGCCTCTTCTGGCCAGAAGAAGACAGTTTTGTCGGTGAAGCCCTTGCCCGCGCCACCGCCTCGGGGTGGAGCGACGGTGCGGATGATTTCGAACCCGAACCTTTCCTCGGTTACTACTTCGCAATTTTGCAGGGGCAGGGACCAAATGCTCCGGGTGGTGCCTATTCCTATTTTGTCGGCGATCGGTTCTTGGCGGGTCACGCCTTGCTTGCGGTGCCTGCGGACTACGGAGAAACGGGTATCCATTCTTTTCTCGTGGGTGAAAACGGCACCGTGTTCGAAGCGGACTTTGGGCCGGATACGCTTGAAATAACAGCTGAGATATCGACCTATGATCCCGGCCCAAATTGGTCACCAGCCGAGTAAATTTAGATTGGCGGCGACGCTTTGTTGCCGGGCTTTGGTTTGACCGCTTTGTTGCCGCGTGCAGGTGTAGATTGAATGCAATTCTCGACTTAAGTGGCAATGGTTCGGGAAGGATCGATTTTGGGAAATCTAATTAATCGATGAAATAATTGCCCTTGATTCAATTCGACCCAATTTGCCCGCTATGGTTTGACCGAATGGCCGCTTTGTCCCGCACTCCAGACCTCCGTACGCCGTGCAGCATTGCTTCTGCAGCGAATGTCTTCTCTGACGGGCCACGCTGCAGCATCGCCAATATCGGGCGAAGGTCTGGATTGGGCTGGTTCAGCCAGGCGACGGGTCATAATGAGCTCGGATCTTGCAAAACATCCGAACTCCGTTGTGAGCCCTTCTTCTCCAACCTCCTGCGATGCAGCGAATATTGGCTTCGATAGATGCGGCATGCATTGAAACAAAGTAGTCGGGGTTCCGTCCAACGTTTGTGCCACGTGAGGAATCCGTGATCGACTTTGAACTTGCGTTGGTCAAACTCAGTTGCTCATACGATAATGCTTTAGTACCAGCGGATAATTCGACGGAAAACTCCAGACTGCTTCGCCTGTGGCGCGAACAAGTCCACGCGCCTGAGGGTCTCGGCCTGTAAGCAGAGTAAGGAACAAGTCACTGCTGGCCCACGGTGAAGACCGGAAATACCAATGACCATTTCCTGCACTGGCCTCTTCAGCCCTGGTCACGTCGATGATGTGCAGGGATTTGATCTCTGACAGTCGGCTCTGGAAGATCGATGCGTTTATTGCTTCGTCAGAAACCTGACCCAGGCGATCCCTTCCGAAAACGAACCGCGACATGGCCAGCGCTGAATCGGTTTGCGACTGATAAAGTGTCACATCTGAAACCGCATCCAGCAGGCCGTCTTCAATCGCCTGTAGAAAGTAGCTGCGATCAAGGTCGCTACTGATCAGAATCAAATGCCCCAGCCGCGGTTTAGGGCTCGACCGAAGTGCAATCTGGTAAGCTGTTTCAAATGCGAGTCTCGAACCTGCGCTGTATCCTATGAGATGAATGCGGCGCGCGCTTGTGTGCTTTGACAGGTATTCGATAAGGGATCGAAGGTTGCGGCGCGTCGACAACGCGGATTCTTGATCACGAAAATACGCGAGCCGATGGGGTGTTGCAGGCCAGTTGTAGCTGATGAATGCGCCCTGATAGCCCAGAAAATGCTGTAACTCTTTGGAAACAAGCGTCGAGTAATCAAAATCGACGTTGTAGCCATGGATGTAGATGAAGATGTCTTTGTTGCGAGAGGATGCAAGTTGATCCTCAATCTTCTTGGCAAAACGACGACCGACCGCCTCCATATCTTGTTGTGACGGAGGGTCTTCAAGATAACGCGTGACACTAAATGGCATGACGCCAATCTCTTGGACCTGAGAGACGCTGAGAAAATAGTCCTTTGCTCGCTGGCTTGTCATGGTGATGCGACGAAGATCTTCCCATGACTCCAATGGCGGGTCGATCTGCACATCGGCAACACCGGTGCGCAAAAGGTGACCGCGTTCATTATTATAGAAGGCTTGTGGGTCGTCAGGAACTGCAGGCAATCGATCTGTCGCATAGAACAGCTGCGAGCGCTGATTGAAATTTTCGGCAGTGATATCAACGAAAGGGTCAAAGGCGGCCTCGGCGTAGACCGTTGGCGAGGGCATCAACTCAACTTCGTCATAAATATTTGCTCCGCAAGCGGCGAGTGCACAGCAAGAACACGCGATTACCAAATGCAGAGCCTGAGCAATCAGTCGCCTGCTTGTTCCTTTCGTCAAATGTTTGCGCCAGATTGTTCGACCTCGGCCCTTATTGTCGGTCGCACGCCTGTCGGCATCACCGCTTACATCCCGGCGCAACTCAGGGATCCCCGATCTGTTTGTGTTTGGTGTCGCCATCTTTCGCATCATGCCGGTACTCAGAAGCTGTAAGTCACACCCAACACGGGCCCCGATTGTGAAAGCTTGAACCTGTCTTGACCTTCACCTTTGTCGACCATGATGTAGCGATAGCCTGCACGCAGATTCCACTTTGGGGTGATGGCATAACCTACCGTCGCTATGAACTGCGCCGTTTCGCGGTCTGAGCGAAACCCACCATAGTCGGCCAAGGCTACGGCCGACCACCGGTCATTGATCTGATACAGGATACGGGCCGCGATCAGAGGGTCTAACCAATCATCGCTGGTCTTTGCACTTGGCGGCGGGGTGGGCCCACCGACCAGAGTGATTGTACTGCTTGTCGCAAACCAACGAAACCCGCCCCCTAAATCCACTGCCAGGTTTTGGGCCTGATAGGCTGTGTAAGCGGCATACCCACTGAAGAACTGAGTCTGCAGACTGGTTTCAGCGCCGCTGAACACCGGGCCGGGGGTATCACCGTCAAAGGACAGGTCTGTGCGCATGTAATCCGCGATCAACGACCATCGGCCATTTCGCGCCTCAAGTGTACCCATGAATGCCAGATCAAGGTTTTTAACCGCATCACTGAAGCTCAGCTCCGACTCCAGCGAGCCAATGGTTGTCTTGGTGTCTGCGCCGTACATGTAGAAGCTGCCGTAAAAGCCCCAATCGGTATCCTGTGCCACAACTTCTGATCCGCCGAGGAGCGTCGTCGCCGCAACTAGAAAGCTGCCGACGATGCCTCGTTTTTGTATCCACTCCATGGCCTGCTCCCCTTTTCTACCTATCCCGAGTTTGAAGCGCGGCAAAAGTATGTTGCGCCTTATTCCTGTTACGCTTCACAATCGCATTCGACCGGGTCGAGTATCGGAACAGATGCCTCGTGGCGATTCAGTTCGTGGATGCGAAAATCGGAAGGTGTTTGTCCCGTCCATTTCTTGAATGCCCGTGTCATAGCGGTTGCGTCAGAATACCCTAGCTGGTCGGCGATATCGCCCACTGACGTCTCAGACCTGGAAAGCAGGTGTTTAGCACGGTCGCATTTGGCTTCGATGACTATGCGCGACAATGATGTCCCATAAGCCGCAAGTCGGCGATTGAGAACAGCGCCACGAGCACCGCATGCCCTGGCAAGCGCCGTAACTGAAAAGTCATTTCGCCCAACCATTGAGTTGGCAACGCTCTGGAGCGAACTCAGTAAGTCTGTTGGTACCGGGTTTTTGTCGTCCTGGCCTGCCGGAATGCCATCAGCGGCGGTTCGGTTAACCAAATCATGCAGAAGCCAGGGGCTTGGGAAGCGGAAGGAATACCCGTCTGGGCCCGCACCTACTGCCCTGATACCATAGAAGTATGACGGGAGCAGATCAGGACGGTTCACCCGAACAAGAACCTTGTTCGCTTCCCAATTCTGACCAGCGGTTTCATGCAGTAACGTGGCCCACCGGCTGATCTGAAACGCATCCATATAGGCTGGAGAGCAGTGCGGCGTGAACCTGCGCTTAGCAGAAAGCACCGCGTAATCTCCAGAGACATCTAGTGTCATCGTGACCGCATTTGTATTGTTGCCTGCATGAACGCAGAACCTGCCGATGAAATCAGCCAGGGAATTGGCGGTCCGAAAGGCCTGCCCAAATGGGGATGAAACGGTCGGATCTGAAGTCTGGCCCACAAGTGCTGGAAAATCTGGTGATGTGTTGTGCGCGACGGCTTCGAACACGGCGTAGATCGTATCGTGTGGAATGAAGCAATTTGGGGCGCTCAACTCTGAAAACGCAAGATCGAACCCTGCAAGGAGGTCTTCTACGGATCGACCGGATTCCCGATAAGCCACCAACAGCGGTAAGAGAACCCGCCCGCGCGCAAGTGGCGGTGTCCTGTGCTGAGCGTTCCCGTCCTGGCCCGTCATCCTACATCCTACACGTACTACAATGAAAATTTTGAGCACTCCAAACATAGTCCGGCGCAGCTCGGCGTCCCTGACCTGTGTCAAAGCCAAACACACTTTTTGAATTGAGAAAGTCAGGCTCCAGCTGGCAAGGTTTGAGAGCACAGAGCCTTACCATCCGCTGATCTCAGTCTAAAAATTGACATCCCAACAAGAATGATTGGTCAGCCGCATGGGCGTAAAACAAGAAGAATATCAGACAGGTTGGTCAATGCGCGTTTGCAACCTGTCATTTTGAACCAGTTTTCCGACACGGTTGTTCCAATCGGTCAGGGTATACATTCGAGTTTTGTGTTTTGTTGAAAAACAACGACCATGGTTCCAATTGTAGAGTTTCTGCAAACCACCAATTGAGGGGCGTGAGAATGCCCGCCTGAGCAGGTGTCGGGACCATCAAGCAATGTATTGCAATAATTGGTTAGTGGAGCGGCAAATGATCAATCACACGCGCAAATGCTGGAAGCTGGCGGCCTTGGCTGCAGCGTTGGGGAGCTCCGCGACGGCTCAGAGCTTTGATACCACAGTTGATGCACTTGCCGAGACATACGAGGTGCCGGTCACAATAAGTAACTTTGTTCGGGCTGCGACTGACAACGAATTGAAAACGTATGACAGGCTGGCCGGAGGCGTAAACCAGTTCTTCCACTTCAATGAACCCACGCCCATCGACAATCAGCCCACTATCCGGATGAACCGGGACACGCTCTATAGCGTTGCGGTTATCGACATCAGCAAAGGCGCAACCTTGACACTGCCCGATGTGGGCGACCGGTACATGACAACGATGGTGGTCAATCAGAACCATTTCATCAATGAAGTATTTGATGGTGGTGGTGTGTTTCAGCTCGACATGGACACATTTGACACCCCCTACGTACTTGTTTTCATGAGAATACTGGTGGATGCCGAGAGTCCGGAGGACATCGCGGCAGTCAACACAATTCAGGACGGGTTCACTATCGAAGCTGCCTCGGCAACGCCCTTCGAGATGCCCAATTATGACACCGAAAGCTTCGCGGCCGTGCGTCAGGCCGCGATTGAGTTGGGCAGGTTTGCAACAGACAGCGTTCGGACCTTTGGCACGGCAGAACACGTCGACCCGTTGCGCCATTTCTTGGGCACCGCAGCCGGCTTTGGAGGTCTACCAGAAGAAGAAGCCTTTTATCTCAATATCGAGCCCGGCCTGCCGCTCGGCGAATACTATATCCAGGTGCCGGCGGATGTTCCCGTAAACGCATTCTGGTCCGTGAGCCTGTACAATGCAGACGGATTCTTTGAACTCAATTCCCTCGACGCCTACGTGGTCAACTCGGTTTCGGGCACCCAGAACGACGATGGCAGTGTGACCGTGCATTTCGGCGGTTGCGACGATGGCCGCGTGAACTGCCTTCCAATCATGGACGGCTGGAACTACGCCGTGCGCTTGTATCAGCCCGGTTCCGAGGTCATCGACGGAAGTTGGGTATTCCCGACCGTGCAACCCGTGAACTGAATGACAGGATGCAAAAATGAAGAAGCTTTTTCTGGCAATCGCCCTGACACTCCCGACAGGGGTCTGGGCCGAGGACGTGGTTGATGTGACCGTGGACAATCTCGTGCGCGCGGAAACCGACCATATGTTCCGCACCAACATGAGTAATCTCGGCTTGGCCGTTGGCGAGTTAGGGCATATGCGCAAAGCCACAACACCTGACAACCAGCCGGTGATCCGAATGAACCAGGATACGCTTTACTCTGCGGTTCTGCTCGATTTGACCGAACCCGTCGAAGTTACGCTCCCCGAGGCGGATGGCCGTTACATCTCGATGCATGTCATCAACCAGGATCATTTCATGTACGCCGAGGCAACGCCCGGCACGTACCTGATCACCAAAGAAGACCTTGGTACGCCTTTCGGATTCATTGCCTTCCGTACTTTTGTAGATGTAACCGACCCACAAGACATCGCTGCGGCACGGGTGGCGCAGGATCAGATTGTTGTCAGTGGCGGTGGAACTGGTCCGTTTGATGCGCCCAACTGGAATACCGAACAACTTGCCGTAGCGCGTCAGGCAATCAGCGATTTGTCCCTGCTGGGCATCGATACGTCGCGTGCCTTTGGTAGAGCCAAAGAGGACGTTGACCCGGTTCAGTTTCTGGTTGGGGCGCTCTCGGGTTGGGGCGGCCTGCCCCCAGAGGCAGCAATTTACCTGTTGGGCGCGGTCGATGCGAACGATGGAGAAACGCCACACGCGGTTATAGTTAAGGATGTCCCGGTTCGGGCGTTCTGGTCGGTGACCGTCTATAATGGCGAGGGTTTCCTGGCTGCTAATGATCTGGGTGTTAACAGCTACAACGGCTATACGGCCCAAGCCGCGGAAGACGGATCAGTCACACTCCATTTTGGTGGGTGCGACGACGGCCGCGTGAACTGCCTTCCGATCACTCCGGGCTGGAACTATGCTGTCCGCCTTTACGAGCCAGAGGATGCAATCCTGAGCGGTAGTTGGTCGTTCCCGACGGTGGAACCGATCAACTAGGCCACTCGCCCATCCCGCCTTTCAAAAAGGAGTACACGGCCATGCGTCGATCCCATGCACTTGTGGGGCTGTTTTTTGCAGCCAGCGTAGCAACCTCAACCGTTGCAGACGAGGCCGCCGATTTGGCCCAGGAACTGGCCAACCCGCTTGCTGCCATCATCTCGGTTCCGTTTCAGTTGAACTATGATGATAACCTGGGTGTCTCTGATCAGGGGTCGCGCACCACGTTGAACTTTCAGCCAGTCGTGCCCTTTGAACTTAACAATGACCTTAACCTGATCACCCGTACTATCATTCCTTACATCTGGCAGGAAGACATTGTCCCGGGGACGCGTCAGGAAGGGGTCGGCGATATTCTGTTCTCCGCATGGTTTTCTCCTACAGGAACAGGGGATCTGACATGGGGCATTGGTCCGGTTGTGCGGCTACCGACCTTTAGCGACGTGTCAAGCGACACCTGGGCCGCCGGGATCACCGGCATTGCCCTGCGTCAGACCGGGCCTTGGACCTATGGCGCGCTGGCCAATCATCTGTGGGATCTGGAGAGCAATCCCGAAACCCCCACGAATGTGAGTTTTCTCCAGCCTTTTCTTGCTTATTCCACTGAAGGTGCCTGGACCTATTCACTGCAAAGCGAAAGTACCTATGACTGGGAGGCTGAAGCCTGGGCCGTGCCGATAAATGCCTCGGTCTCGCGCCTAGTCCAATGGGGGACACTGCCGGTCAATCTGCAAGCAGGTGCCGGCTATTGGCTGGAGGCACCCGAGGTGGGTGCGGAGGGCCTCAGATTGCGCTTGCAGGCCCAGGTAGTATTGCCCAGAAGACGCTGACCTTTGGCACAGGCTCTGTTGGTTAAGCGCGGAAGTCAGGGAGTCTTGATGGTAGAACAGATTCGACTGAATGGTTAAGCGCATGTCGGGCTCGCACCTCAGAAGTTGCAATCGCCTCAAACTCGGTCGCACACATTGGTGCTTTGATAACGCGATGGTAGCATCTCCTTCAGTCCAGGGAGAAAGGATCTAGAAGTCTTAAAGTTCCGTAAATCAGCCCTTGGCGCGCGCGCTGCGAAAGACTGCTTTGCCCGACTGTGTGAATTGACCGTTCCAGCCTCGCTGCGCGTTGCACCAATGGCCGGTTTCATCGCCGCGTCACAGCGCCAGATTTCGAGCGCATGTAGCATTTCTTCCGTTGCGAGCCTGCGCCGCGAAAAATCACAATGACCGGGTTGGGCTCAAAGCCGTCATCTGACAGTTTTGTAAGGTTCAAACGATCAGAAGTGGTGGTCGATGTCTGCTGTGCGGACAAACTTGCCCCTGGTATTCTCCGCCCGAATGACCGCTTTGTACCCTTTGTGATCGCGGCGAAAAACATCTCTGGCGGGAAGTAGGCCTTCGGTGGTGATGTAAAACTGAACGGTTGCTGGATAAGATCAAACCTTCAATCTGACAGAAACAGTAGACTTCTTTCTGTTGAGAAAGCTTCTGATTGAGTTATGTAAATTGCAAGATTATCGAAGTCCTTTTGATCTGTTTGAAACGAACCCACGTTGTTGGCTTCGATTACTGATCGATGGACCAAACCAAGGTTAAGAGGCCAAGAAGGCTTTTCCGTGAGGACCAAAGGCGGCAATTGCCCAGCACCTGCACTCCGAATTTCTCTGGTAGGAAACTGAAAACACCGCATTTTCAGTTCCTGAGTCTCTAGTATCCGGACCTGATACCGAGAGGCTTCCAAACAATAAAGCCAAGCCATCTTTTCGCATGGAAATACCGTTCATCCAACGTTCACATTCTATATATGCGCTTTTCATCTCTGCGAGCCATATTGTCCTACTGAAATTAAATACCGTTGGTTCACAGAAACAACCGACGAGCAGGGGATCGTCTGTGACAAAGACTGGAAGTAGGTCAGCCCAACGCAAGTTGAGAATTTTTCGCTACCTAACCTGCGCCGTTTTATTGGCTTTCACTTTTCTGATTGGCGACAGTCAATTCAATAAAGCAGCGGCGCAGACTGCTAGTTTCAGGTCTGTTGATACGAATTCTGACGGTGTCTTGAGCTTGAATGAGCTGTCCGCCGCCTTTGGAGAAGTTGGTGCGCGGCGGCTTCTTGAAGACATTGATCGCAACCGAGACGATCGCATCACGATCCTTGAGTTACGGTGGGGAACAAAAAACAAGATAGGTAGCACTGGTGACCGCGGCGGTCGTGGAGATCGAACTAAAGGTCAAGATGATCGCGGATCTAACAACGAAGGGGCTAGTGAACGGGATGGAGACGATGACCGTGGCGACGATCGGAACGATGATGACTGACCGAAAACCGTTCGTTTGCGCACTCTAAGTGACTGTCCGCAAGGACAAACCGGAGATCGAACTAGCATCAGATTGCTTTGAGACAGAAACGAGGACCCTGAAAAGTGTTCATTTGCCGTTCATTCGTTTGCATGCCAATCCTTCATTCCACTTTGCAAATGTTCTCACATCACTTTGGCAAAACGATTTCACTGAACAGCCAGTTACGGAGCAATGCATGACACAGTTTCCCCAAACCTCGCATATTGCCTGCGAAATCGCAAAATGGGCGTTTACAACCCGCAGAGTTGACCGGTCCGATGTACATGGACTTTCCGCGCAGTTGGATACTGCAAAGGCAGGGGATCTTATCCTCTGTGAGATCGCCGAGATTGGTCATCACAAGAAAATCCAATTAGCGGAACGTCGCGCCTCTGTCAGTTACCCAGGCGATTACGTTGTTCTATGCTTGGGTGACCGATACGCACCAGACCAATTTCTTGCCAGCGCGGTGATTGATGATGATCTTATCGATCTCGTTGCCGGTGGCGGCGTCGCAGGTCGCGTAGACGCCGCGCATGATTGCATGGATGATCCAACACGGTTAAAGCCAATCGGCCTTTTGACCAATGCCAAGGGTCAGGTGATCAACGTGGCAGATTATGCGTTACCATCGATGCCGACCAACGAGCGCGTAACGGTCATTGGTGTTTTTGGAGCCTCAATGAATTCAGGAAAAACTACAGCCGCATCAAGCCTTGGCCATGGGTTGATGCGCTCTGGATATGCCGTCGCCGGTGTCAAAGCCACCGGAACCGGGGCCTTTGGTGACTTCAACAGTTTCGAAGATGGGGGCGCGCCAGCTCTTGATTTCACTGACGTAGGAATGGCGACCACGTATCGAATGCCATTTGAAGCGATCGAATCCGGATTTGATACACTGGTTGCAACTGCAGCGTCGCGCGGTGCCGAAGTCGTGGTTGTCGAGATCGCTGATGGCGTCTTCCAGCAGGAAACACGGGCAATCTTACAATCCTCACGCATTCGGGATCGATTGGACGGCATTTTATTCGCTGCGCCGGACGCGCTGAGTGCGTTGGGCGGTGTAACCGTTCTAAATAATGTGGGTCTCAGCCCATTTGCGGTATCCGGAAAGGTCAGTTGTTCCCCGTTGGCTGCTGCTGAAGCTGCAGAAGTAACCAGCCGCCCAATTTTAACACGCGAAGATCTTTGGTCGCCAGCGATTATCGCCCAACATGTTGCACCGTTGATGCGACACGACCGCGAAGATGTGGCCGCATGAACCCCCTCCCAAGACTGGCCACAAGGGACCGCATCATTGATGCGGTCCTCGTGGTATCCTGTGGAATCGTGCAGGCTATTGCGCTTGCTTTCGCAGCGTTTGCTACACGAGATGCTTTTACGGCACTTCACGCTGGGGATGTACTTGCAACAAATACTGTCTTGCAACTGGGGGTCTCCGGTACCGTCGCAGCAGCATGTCTCTTCTTTTCACGATATCGGGCAGAAGCGCTTGGCCAGAGTTACACTATTTCACTGCGCCGGACGCTTTACCGACAGATTGCGCGACTTCCAAAGTCCCGACATGAAAAACGCCGAGTTGGAGCGTTGTCCCTAAGGTTTGTCGGTGACTTATCTGCAGCGCGACTTTGGTTTGGTCGCGGATTACCGGATGCATGGTCTGCAATGATTGTGATCCCTGGCGCGGTATCCATTCTCTATTTTCTCGACCCTATGCTTGCGATCAATGGTATCGCCTCGCTGAGTGTTGCACTGGTCGCAATGGGGTTGCTGGCCTGGCATCTCGTTCGGCGCCATCAAAAACTTCGTCGAAATCGAGCCAACATTGCTATTTCCATGATTGAACGCATTTCTATCGCACCTGAATTAGACCTGATGGGTCGAACCGACCGTGAACTGCGCAAGCTTGACAAACAGGGCGCATGTTTGCGCAGTGATGCGCTGGCACGTCGCGGTAGAACAACCAGCCTGCAGGCGGTCTTGCAGCTGGGTGTGGCGTTAACCGCTCTGCTGATGCTTTGGCAAGCCAGTCGGTGCGCCATTGCTCCGTCGACAGTTGCAGCTTGCCTGTCGGTATTGGCGTTGATTGCCCTTCCGTTACAAAATCTGGCTGAGGCGTGGGACCAATATTGCGCGTGGAGGGTCGCCCGTGAAAAAGCCGAGATGCTGCTTTCGGAACCAGAAGTGACCAGATCTGCAATAAACCAAAACGATCCGATTACCATCAAGGTGGCCGGAGAGCTTGATCAGGAGCCTATCTCATTTGTGGCTCCGCCGGGATCAGTTTCCAAATTAACAGATATACATGCAAACAGCCTCGCGCGTATCATCGCCGGGCTAGACGCAAACGATGGCATTGATGTCAGTTATGGTGGGGGAGTTAGTATCCCGAAGATCGCCTTTATCGGAGACAACCATGTTGGACTTCAGGGAAGTTTGCGACGATCCGCAACGCTGAGCTGTCGGAGACGACCGAGCGATCTGAGGATAGCAACGGTTATGCGGGTTTTTGGGCTGTCCGATCTCCTCGCGGCGCCCCGCGGCCTAGATCAACGGTTGGCGGAGAACGGTAAAGGTCTTTTGCCACTCCAGACTCTGCAATTGGATCTCGTGCGCGCTGTTCTCGGCAAAGCTGATGTCGTCATCATCGCGTCAGTCAGGTGGATGTCATGCTGGCATCACAGGGTCGAATTGCTCGAAACTCTGCAGGAGTTTTCTTCGGCCACCATCATTTTGGCCGAACACGCCATCCCGCTTAGTTTAGAACAGAATTCAAGGGTTATTTGATATGCGTTCATCTACTCTATTTGGGATTTATGCCGCTGTACTGATCGGTTTTTTGGGTGGGTTAGCGGGCCTGACCCTATACAGTCTCGAAAAAACCCGATGGTGGGATGCCCGAATTTCCCTGGCCCATGAGTCATATGGCCTGCATCTGAGGCTTGAGGCGGACCTATACCGTCTGTTCAAGCAACACGGTGACGCACTTCTTATCGGCGATCGGGATGATGGGATCAGCGAGACAGAGCTGCAGGAGAAAATCGCCCAGACTTTGGATGCAATCCGAAAGACCATTGCCCGGGAAATTCAGATGGTCGGCGAAGAGGAGTTCGAAGAACTGGAGCTTCTCGATGAGATTGAAGACGATATAGAAGCTGTCAATGCAGCCATCGCGAACCTTTCAGAGGCTGGTAGCCCGATTGAGACATTTGTGCGGATCGAGCGCCTGGCCGCCCTGCTGGACGGGGACATTGATGACGAACTGGATCAAAAAATTCAGGCCGCGCTTGATGAGGAAGTGGAAGAGGTTGAAGAAGTTTTGGCCGAAGCAGCAACCTTTCGAGAATGGAATGAACGATTGGTTTACGTGATCGTTCTTGCGGCCATAGGTGTGTTGCTGGTGGCCCTTGTATCGTTCAACCGCCAAATCAGAAAACCACTTACGTTGCTTGCAGACGGCGTTGGGCGCCTGCGAAGAGCCGATTATTCGAAGCCCGTAGATCTTGGTGGTAGCCGTGAATTCAGGGAATTAGGCACTGTTCTGAATAGCATGGCGGAAGGCTTGGCTGCCCGAGAAGCAAGTCGCGCCGAGCAAAAGAGGCAACTTGAAGAAACGGTTGCTGCCAGAACGTTCGAGCTTCAACAACTCATCGACAAACTTGAAATGGGGGAAGAGAACCGCAAACGATTGATGGCCGATATTAGTCACGAGTTGCGAACGCCACTGGCAATTATCCTTGGAGAGGCCGACGTTACTTTAAGGACATCAGACACATTGTCAGAGGATACTTCCGACTCACTCGCCCGTATTCGGGATTCCGCAAAGCACACCAATCAAATCGTTGATGACATGCTAACCGTCGCTCGGTTCGAGGCGGGTCAACTTAGGCTGGATCGCAAGAAAACGGATCTACGAAAAGTGGTACGAGATGCCGTGGCGATGTTCCCTGATCCGGTGCAGGTCGAAAGCCCAGAATGTATGGTGAAGGCTTCGGTCGATGAGGTTCGGCTTCGCCAGTCAATACTCGCGTTGTTGCAAAATGCACGACGATATGGAGGCCCAACAATCAGCGCAATACTGGAAGAAGGGCTCGCGTCTTGCTCGATTACAATCGAAGACGACGGTCCCGGCCTGAGCGCAGCGGAAAAATCCCAGGCATTCGACCGGTTCTTTCGGGGCTCAAACGCCTCGGGGCAGGGGATCGAGGGAAGCGGTCTGGGGCTTCCAGTCGTTAAATCGATTGTCGAAGCCCATGGAGGGACCGTTGACCTTCAAGATCGCCAGGAGGGCGGGTTGAAGATCATTATAACGCTGCCCAAAGAACCCCTAATGAAAATTGTACAAACCGATGTTCGACGAGAAACGGACTAATGCCTGTCTGTTTCAGAAGCAAATTGCAAAACCATAAAACCTCACGCAGCTTTGCCATACATGGTTTCAGACAGAGAGAAAACTGAGGCACACTATGAATATTCTACTTGTCGAGGATGAAACACGCGTAGCTGACTTCATACGCCGCGGATTGTCTGCTGAAGGTTGGTCCATAGATCATGCACCAAGCGGGGAAGATGCTTTGGAGCACGTAGCATCCGGCAATTATGATATTATCTTGTTGGATCTGATGTTGCCGGGAATTCAGGGACAAGATGTTTGTCGCAAGCTACGTGCCCGAAAGACAAAGATCCCTATCCTGATGTTGACCGCCTTGGATAGCCCTGAGGAACGGGTAGAAGGATTGAAGATTGGTGCAGACGACTATCTTCCTAAACCCTTTGATTTCGACGAACTCATCGCTCGGATAGAAGCGTTGCACCGCCGCGCCAACAGCTATGCAAATAATCTCAGCAACACGGTGATTACATGCGGAGCACTTACATTTGACAAGCAATCCCTTCAGGTCGCTGTCGAAGGTCAAGAAATCCAGCTGTCGAAAAAAGAGCGCGACCTTCTCCTTTTGTTTTTGACCAATGTTGGGCGCGTATTATCAAGAGAGCGGATTCTGAATTCAGTTTGGGGAATGAATGAAGATCCATTGACCAATGTTGTAGATGTCTATGTCGGGCGCCTCAGACGCAAGATCGGTGCAGATGGTCAGAGGATCGTGACCCTCAGAAACGTCGGTTACCGCATGAGCTGAATACTTCGTTTGTGGATCAGTCGAAGATGTACCTCCATTAAAGAGGCCTAGATATTGCGCAAGGTTGAATAGCTTTGCTCCGGCTCTTGAGCGATCTGAGGATTTGAGAAGAAAACACTCAAGAAACTTTCTTGCCCACTTTGTGTAAGAGAATTCAGCATGCCGACCAATGCCAACAAGACGCTTTACATCTGTGTGAGCCAAGTTCTCAATTAAAGCCGCTATGCAATTTCGGATTTAATTGAAACAGTCAACCCAGGTGAGTTGTTTGTCGCCGCTAAGAGCGCCGAATGATGATCTGCTATAGCCTTCACCAGCGCCAAACCCAATCCATTCCCAACACTGGTTCGTTCACTTTCTAGCTTATAGAAAGGAACAAATAGCTTGCCCAGTGTGTTTTCGGGAACACCAGGGCCATCGTCAATAACCGAGAGCGTAATGGTGCTTTCTTCTTGTTCAACAGTCAGGAGAATCCTGGAATGATCCGGACAATGATCAATTGAGTTCTGCAGAAGGTTTGCACAGAGCTGTTTCAACATACCTTCATCACCTTCGATTAGTGTACGCCCTGATTGGTTATCCACAAAAATAAGACTTTGGTCCTTAACCTCCGCAAGTGGAATAATGTTTTCAACTGTTTCTCTACCCAATCCATTTAAATCCAGATAGCTGAACGCTTTGGGGCCGCCTCCTTCTTCAATACGGTCGATCCTCAAAACTGTTTCGAAGGTCCATTTGAGACGATCAAGTTCAGATTGAATTTGGTCAATCGGTTCTAAGGATCGACCTTCCGATTGTAGAGAATCCTTCGCTTTCTGAAGTGTTATATAAGCATGAGTGAGCGGGCTTTTCAGATCATGCGCAATTGCTGCAGCGGCTGACCGGGTCGTTGACATCAAAGCCGTCAGTTTGTCGAGATGAGACCCAGATTGGCGGCCTTCTTGTCCAACGCGACATACACAAAAATGTTTGGGTTTTTGTCCAGTGGGCGAACCAGATGAAACTGTTTGCCAAGTGTAATCAGAATGTCTTCGATGGTATCGTTGAGTTTCAAAGCTTCGATTGCCTGCAGCTTAGCGCGGACAACTTCAACATTCGCGGCGCCTGCGGTATCAAGATCAAACTTGGAACCGCCCTCTGTGCCTAAAACAAGACCGGTATCGCTGTCGACGAGGCACGCCCCCAGAAGACCTTTGATTTCACTTAGTTTAGAAATGTCCAATGACATGTTTGGCTCCTTTTTGGCCTTGGAATAGTTGGTCTGACCTGCACCAAATGCACGATTGTCCGGACGGGCTTTGTTGTTTGCGGGCGGAATGGTGATGACGTGTCTTTGAATCAGGCCAAATCTTTCGTTAAATCTGGCCAGCACAGAGGTGGCGTCACCTTTGGATTTCGACATTTTCTATCCAATTCTCGCTGTGATTGTGGAGGTACAATGTCGACCTGTATGTCTGTCACTTCGAACTGCTTGGGCATGAAGAAACAGCTGATCAATTAGTCTGTCATCCAAACCAGGGAGGGCGTTGGTCCTCCGATGGGTGTGACACTTGGGATCAGATGTCACTTTCAGAACTGATGTACTTAGGTTGCGAGAGAGATTGTGGCCTCTGTGCAAAAAAACCAGTGCTGCAATGCAGGCAAAGACTAAGTATTGGGCAGTGTTGGTTGAAAAAGCCAAAACACTTTCGGGGCCCAGAAAGAATGCCGGCCACAGATGCCCAATTTCAAAAAGAACGCCAGCCAAAACGGGTAAAACAGAACTCAGCACAAGACCCTCGCCTCGTTACTAATCAACTAAGCTGTCCGTAGAATACCGGGAGTTTTAACTGACCTTTCAGACATCTTAAAAATTTGTAAGGATTTGTTTTTCGTAGGTGTGAAGTGAAGTCTAGGGCGCAAATGACTCGTTAACTGGCCCTGCGAGCATTCAGACGCCGACGTGGTTCAGAACGAGATGAACAACAGTTCCTAATTGGCAACTGTGTGCACATTACCGACCTTCGTGCAGAGTGCAGCATCTGTTTCTTGGGTCTCGTTGCAGGCCGCGGCCTTCGTTTTGCGGTCATTCGCATCAGTGTCATCCACTCAAGCCGATCTTGCGGGTGCTGCTTCGGATGGTTATGATAAGAATGCTTCTAGGGAAAGCCTCCAGGTCCGCGGAAAGCTGTCATCGGCATCTCTATCAACAATACGACAGCCTTATTTCGGTATGTCTCATGCTCGGATTCAGCGGACCATCGAGCCAAAAGTGAGGACACCGATGACAAAATCCCTGGACCAATTGCGCCGCGATGCCAAAGCACTTCGCAAAGCCTATGAAGCAGGCGAATTACGCGCCCGTCAACGCATCGCAAACTATCCACCTCGACCGGAGGCAACAGCACTCAGGCACTCGGACTATTTGCACGTAATTGCGTGCGAGAACAGTTTTCCGACCTGGCCTGCCTTAAAGTTCGCAGCCGAACTACTAGGCATGGACAAAGCCGCCAAACGGCAGCGCCTGAAACTGGCTCTCGCTCAGGGTCATTTTACGGCTGTTGATCAACTTCTGGCTGACGCGCCCGATCTGGCTGACGGAGATTTCGGGCTGTGTCTGGCCCTTTATCGCAAGTCGGATGTGTTGGAATTTCTCAACCAAACGCCGAAACTGGCGACCCAGTTTATTGGCGATCTGGCGCCGCCTTTGACGATCCTCGCCCGGTCCAAGTGGATTCATCGCGCATCCGGGCTGGCCAATGACATGCTTGATATCGCAAATGCCCTTTTGGAATCCGGTGCTGATGTTGATCTTGGTGCGCCGGTCTACCATGGCAACGACTACAAGCTATCACCGCTCTACTTCGCCATAGGCCATTCGGACAATATGGTTCTTGGGCAATGGCTGCTGGAGAACGGCGCAAATCCGAACGACGGCGAGAGCCTTTATCACTCAACCGAGCTGGGTCATCATAAGGGATTGCAACTGCTTCTGGATCATGGCGCCAACCCGAAGGGGACAAACGCATTGCTGCGCGCGATGGACTTCCATGACACAACGGCGGTTCAGATGCTTCTCGACCACGGGGCTAAAGTAGATGAATTTGACGGGACGCATGTTGGCGGCGAGGCACCGTGGGTCGTCCCTGCGCTACACCAGGCGGCGCGAAGGATGGCCACGCCAGATATGGTCGAGCTTCTTCTTGAAAAAGGAGCCGATCTGAATCGGCCCTTTGAAAACACTACGCCCTATGCTTATGCGCGGGTATTTGGAAATGTCAGTTTGGCGAGGATGCTCGAAGAGCGCGGCGCAGATACGACCTTGAGTGAAATCGAAACTACATTGAGTGCCGTTGCCGATGGCGTTCAGCCGCCATGCAACCTTGACCGAGACAAGATACCTGACGCTTACCGCAATATCATTCGAATGATATTGCACATCCCGGGAAAACTGGATCACGTTCGACGACTGGTCGCCGTAGGAGTTGAATATGACCGTCCAGATACCGAAGGATTGACACCGGTGCAGGTTGCCGGATGGGAGGGCTTGCCAGACGTCATGGAGTACCTTCTGTCGTTAAAGCCAGACCTGACACATGTGAACGGCTATGGAGGAACACTTCTGTCCACAGTTATTCATGGGTCAGAGAACTGCCCGCAGAGATTAGACCGCGACTATACTCGGTGCCTGTGTCTGGCATTGCGGGAAGGCGTCGCTCTTCCGCGCCGTGCCATAGATCTGGCAAGCCAAGATGCCGTGTTCGAGTTTTTGTCAGATTGGGCGGAGCTATATCCCGAGCAAGTTGTCGACGGTGGTGTCGCCTAAACTGGTTTATGCGATCATGATAGGAGGCGAAGGCGGAAGGCCGGATTCACCGTACCATTCCGCCTCCGCACGGTTATGAATTCGAAAAGAAATCCGTAACAGCGTCGATGATCATCTCATGCTTGGCAGCACGCGCTGTGCCGCCATTTGAGCAGATGATTTCGTCTCCCGGTTCTTCTCTTGCGAGCAGTTCGTAGCCTCCGGGCTTGCAGCGACCCAGGAAGTCAAAATGCGATAGCGTCTCGGGCTCGATATAGCGTGCATTCTGCGTGGGTAGGGCGGCAATCAGGGCACGGGATTCAATGTCGAGGGTCAGACCAGAATTCATGATCGGCGCCCCAAAGACCAACATCGGCCGGTCAATTTTCCGAAGGCTCGCTTCGGAAAAGCTCTGTGTTCCGCCAAGATCAAAAACTGCAAATGCCTTGATCCGAGGATCAGACAGGTCAGCTTCCATCTGAGCGCGATCTTCAGATGTTTGCGCGATTTTCCAACCCGAAAGGATGCCACAAGCCAGTTCGTCTGGCTGAGTGTCGCAAAACCGATTTAACCCAGCCGCGTCGTACCGCGCGCCGGCAAGGGCAACAGCCGTAAAGCCACCCAGTGAGTGTCCCGCCATATAGATTCTGTCTGTATCGACATACCTCGCAAAATCAGACGAACCGGTTGCATGGTCAATGACACGGGAAATGTCCTTTGGCCGCTCCCACAGTTGCCGCGTTAGATCGGGTTCGCGAGACCAGGTTGACGTACCAGGATGGCTGATGGCGGCCACGATGTATCCGCGCCGTGCCAGCGCACCGGCAAGCCATGCCTGATTATAAGCGTTGCCAAACATACCATGAGATAAGACGACAAGTGGGAACCGGCTGGTCACTGGCGCAGCATCTTTCACAACCTTCGT
Organism: Ruegeria sp. CDSA221; assembly: GCF_059611825.1. Classification (NCBI taxonomy): domain Bacteria; kingdom Pseudomonadati; phylum Pseudomonadota; class Alphaproteobacteria; order Rhodobacterales; family Roseobacteraceae; genus Ruegeria; species Ruegeria sp. CDSA221. The sequence goes on along the minus strand of NZ_JBXWPK010000021.1, from coordinate 15,394 downwards.
CCCAGCCCACACTTCACTTTCGAAGTCGTAAGTCTCTGGCCCAGTTGCATCTGTTGGATACCAAATAAATCCGGACAGATCGCGTTCTCCCTCAACGTCGGCGACATTGAGTTCTGTCATTGCTGGCCGATAGGGCTGGGCAAATGCCGCGGCCGCGCACATAGCTAAGAACCCAGCAAGAAGGTAAGAAGAGTGTCTCATCAAAAGCTCCGATCATCGTTCAAGATAAGTCAAAGCTGAGCCGTGGGTTTATTTGAAACAATGCTTTGCACTGCCTATACCTGTCCTTGATCCTGATCGAGGACAGGTCGCGATAGAAAGAGGACAAATGGACAGCCCCGGGTTGATCAGTTTCCCCTTGCCGCTGGCGACAGCGTTTCTTTGCGGTGTGCTTACCATGCTGGCTTGGCGGCTGGATCTGGGCTTTCGTCTGGCCAACATGTTGTTCTCAGCCTTTTTTGGGTTGGGCGCCTTCTCATCCCTGTTGGTCGGTCTGCGATTTGGCTATGGAGTCGAGGGGTTGATCCCGCTGCAACGCAGTTTGCCCTTGTTCCTCGGACCGCTCCTGTATCTGAGCTTTGCATCGATGGCTGTCGAAAGGCACGACGTCGCCAAGATCGTCATGATGCACCTAGGTGCGCCTTTCATTTTGATTGGGTTGTATCTGCTCTTGGCCAGCGACTTGAGAAGTATGGATTGGGTAATCAGTGCCAGCTATTCGTATTATTGCGTCGCTCTCTTCTTACTTTGGCGGAAGGGGCCTGACGCACTGAGTCAAGCACGGGTCGATGTCACCCAGGCGCTTTCCAACTGGCTTTTACGCGGCATTGGATTTCTCGTCTTTGTACTGGTTTTGGATAGCGCGATCGCAATCGACTTTGCATTCAACAAGGGCGCCAATGCCTCAATGCTGATTTCTTACGGAACTGTTCCGTTGATCTTTCTTCTTCTTGCGACGTCAATCACGCTCCCAGTGATGTTTTCCAAAGCCAACGCTGTGTCATACCCAGCGCCAGTATCCAATACTGAAGATGCGAAAGTCCTAGAACGACTGCAGGCATTGATGGATGAACAACAGCTTTTTTTGGACCCCAACATAACCGTCCAACGACTTGCCAAGCGCTTAAGCCTTCCGGCCCGCACTGTGTCGTCTGCTGTCAACAGAACTCAAGGAACCAACATGTCGCAATACGTGAACGAGTTCCGTTTGACGCATGCGGCCCGGTTGCTTGCAGAAACTAATGAAAGCGTTGCCAACATCGCTACTCAATCAGGGTTTTTGGCACGCTCCAACTTCTATCGTGCATTCCAACGGGTCTACGGACAAACGCCTATCGAATACCGCGCACTTCGAAATTCAAAAGAGAAACCACAATTCGACGACCATAATCCGCAAAATTCCAAGCATTCACACTCGGCGTAAATACTTGGTCACAAATCGAATGACAGTTGTCTCGGCTCGAAGCCGCGTCCGTGGCACAGCCTTCATGCTGCGTTAGCAAAGTCACAATCTCAGTGAATGAATGTGCCGACATCAGGCTAGGACTTCGTGCCAATCGCGAATGGAACCGCATAGCTTGCTCATTGCTAGGTCGGTAACCATACCGCTGCTCAGAACGCCGACTTGTTCAGAGAACTTTGGCTCAGTTTCTCCATATACGGTGAAATGAAACATACCGGCTTCATTATCTTTGTCTGTAACGAACGCCCAGACGGTTGTGTCGCAAACTTTTCGAAAGACTAGAACCAGTGTTATGCTTTTTCACAACCCACCAATTCAATGTGGCGTGGTAAACTCGCACACTGCGTTCAGCCATGATCTCTCTTTTACTTGCCCACGTAGTGCAAGTCCGCCAGCCACAAAGAAGTGCCTCTTCTGACCGTGAACTTGAAGTCAGTCTGGCCGTCATTCAAACCTGCTCGCAGTAGATCGGCAATCGTATCTTGCCCATCGATAATTTCATCTGTCGGAAAATATGCTGTCAGCTGGTCGTTCGGTTTCAGAGTTGTGCCTGGGCCTACATCTTCTGGGACATGAACCACGCTCGTAACCCATTTTCCATTCTCTGCATATTGAGTTTGAAAAACGACGCCATTCGACAAGGTCGTGTCTTGTACGACACCCAGAGTAACGTCCCGCACTTCGACACCGTCTCTTGGGTTAGAAAGCCCGATGGTCACATCCATGGTTCCCTCTTGTGAAGGAGTAGCCCCTGTTTGAAGTAGAACGGCAGCGATGGAGTTCAGATCATTGATTTCAATCCCATTGACAGAGTCAATACGCAGCCCCGCGTGAACCCAAACCGGGGCCTCGCTAGCGACGTATTCCACAGTATCGGGACTATCCGCCGACGCTACAAAAGGCAGAAGAACCTTCCATTCAGATTTCACTGAAGTCGGCCCTAAATCCTGAACGATTTGAGTGGTAGTATCAGCTTCGACATTCGCCTGATCTGTGTCGCCAGTGCTCACTTTAGCAGCAACTTCATCGTTAGCCTGCGCGCGCGATTCTGCCTCTGCCATCGCCATTGCGACTGCTTCGATTTCAGCCTGTGCTCGGGCTTGCGCTTCTGCTGCGGCTTTGGCTGCCGCTTCGACTTCGGCCTGCGCGCGGGCTTCTGCCTCTGCCGCGGCTTTGGCGGCCGCTTCAACCTCGGCTTGCGCGCGTGCTTCTGCCTCGACAGCGGCTTTGGCACGTGCTTCGGCTTCGGCTTGGGCAGCCGTCTGGGCAGCCGCTTCGGCCTCAGCCTGTGCACGAGCTTCCGATTCGGTTGCCGCTTTGGCGCGGGCTTCGGCTTCGGCCTGAGCCGCTGCCTGAGCTGCGGCTTCGGCCTCAGCACGCGCTATGGTCTCTGCCTGCGCTCGGGCTTCGGCTTGGGCCAGTCGTGCCTCGGCTTCTGCGACCCGTGCGGTGGCATCTGCGATTGCTTCTGCCGTCGCCGCTGCTTCGATCTCAGCTTGGGCGCGGGCTTCAGCTTCGGCAGCCAAAACGTCCTCTTGCGTTGCTTGTGGCTCGGAGGATGGTGAAAATGCTCCGATGGCCAGCACGCCGACTACGGCACCTACAACTCCAAATGCCAGCAGCCCGCCGGTTATTGCGACACGGTTGATTCCGCCGGATGAAGAGACCGCAACTCTAACATCCTGTTCAACGGCGGTCGGTTCGGTCAAGTGATCTATCGCCTCGAGCCACTCATCAGCGGTTTGAAAGCGATCCTTTGGCATCGCCGACATAGCCTTGTCGAGCGCTTCGAGAAAGACGTCATCATACTTATCAAAGCGCCCCTGCAAAGGTTTGCAAGGATCGGGCTTTTGCTCGGCAATCGCAGAGACCCGAGTCTGGCTGTCTGGCGCGCGCTCTCCGGTGATCACATGATAGAATGTTGCCGCCAAGGAATAGAGGTCGCTAAACGGTCCTTGCACGCCGTCAGTGACATAAAATTCCTGTGGGGAATAGCCATCCTTGACTGCGCGTAAGGCAGACAAAACTCGGTTTGTTTTCCTATTTTGCTCGCGCGCAGCACCAAAATCAATCAATACAGGTATCTTGTTGGGTCCGACCAGAATGTTGTCAGGCGATATGTCCCGATGCAACATCCCTTGCTTGTGCATAAATGCGACCGCATCCAGAATCTGCCGCAGGATCGACATGACATCGGCTTCGTCCAGCTGGGTTTCAGCGTCGTCGATTGCGTCCAAAAGATCCGGGCCTTCAACGAAGTCCAGTGCCATATAGGCGGTGTCATTGTCCTCAAAGACTTGGTGCACGCCAACGATATTGGGGTGATCCATAGTTGCCAGGCGCTGCGCTTCGTTGATGAAGTGCCGCACAATCTGGCGAAGATCTTCTTTGTGTTTTTGCACACGAGCCTTAACCAGCAGATTCTGTCGGCGCGCGAACATGGCTGGAAAACACTCTTTGATGACCACCTTGCGGTTGAGACTGTCATTGGCCAGATAGGTAATGCCGAAGCCGCCGCTGTTCAGGTAGTGGTCAATTTTGTACTGACCATGCAACAACCGGGCGCCGGCAGGGAGATCATCTGCGGAAGAGGCTCCGATCATCTGACCCGTATCTTCATCACCAGTCGTTACTAGTTTCATTACGTTGCCCATGCCTCGTCCCGTCCGTTATCGTCCCTTGCACATCAGGAATTATTCAATTTCCAATCACAAAACGTTTCTCAGTTATACACACTCTTTACGCGAGTCCGTTTGTTTCGTGATTTCCAGTATGCACACTGTTCGATCCAAGTTGGTCAGCGTAGGAAGTCAGTACATACAAACGTTTTACTTTTGCTTTACCGGAACCGGAACCATTGAACGGTTAAGCTATTTTGCAAAGGTTCACGACGCCTTCAAACATGTGATAATCTCAATCAAACCTTGTTTTAGCTATATGTTAGATCTTGGCTTTCAGATTAGCGGCAATGCAAGACGATCGAATGCCACGAGAGTAGTGGCGGCGCATGTTGTTTACCAACTGCGCGAAGATTTCGACCGCACGATTAGAATTCATGAATGTAGCCTGGTCAATTGACCCCTCAACTGGGGTGCGGATGGACATCAGCGTCTTGTAGCCACCTATGATTTCCAGAGCCTGAACCACGCAATCGTAGTCTACTGTTTCACCTTCGCATGAGTCGCAGTAGCGTTTTACTATGTCCAAGTATTTATCGGTTTCACTGATGCGGGAAATGCTTTCGTTCAAGCGAACCAAATCGACACTTTCAGGTAAGTCCGATCCCCGGCCCAGCATCACTGTCGTGAACTGGTTGGCTTCGTCGGAAAAATGCTGATTGAGGTTCAACAGCCGTGCCAGTCGTTTGAGACCCAACAACCCCGAAACACGTTTGGGATTGGATTCTTCCACAAAGGCCCGCATCGTGATCGCCTTGTTTTCCCGCGCCATATAAGCTTCGATCCACTTGAGAAAACCGGCTTCGGACAGGCCGTAGTTTTCTGAAGGCATGGAATTGATCAGATCAAAACGGCCGTTATTCAGTGTATTCCACAGTACATACTCGGCGCCTTCAATCTCACCATGAGTTTGCAGTGCTATCGCATTGCTGATTGGCTGACGACCAACCCGATATCCAAAGATAGCCTCGCCGTGTTTTTGTAGGGCAGGATTGCTCAGAGCAAGCAACCAGTTTACGGTCCCCTTATCGGGATCCGGTGCACGAAGAAGCTGGTCTCGTGCCTGATGATTGATCAAGTAATCGGAAAATCCTCCAGGTACAGTATCGCGATCGATCTGACCAAGGATCATTTGCGCCGACGTGTTCCCCTGACTGGCCGCTTCCGACAATCCTTGCAGGCCTTCGGCCTCGCTACCATTGAGCCAGGTGTCTACTGCGGTTTTGTATGGGTCTTCCTGCGCGACAGCCGCCCCTGACAATTGCAGTAGGAAAACATTGGCCAATACTGCGAGCATTCTCATACGACGTTACTCCATTGAATTATCGTCTTGGTCACTGACCGTTGTATTCCCGTTCCGAAGCTGAGTTGGCGCTTCGCTACTGGGATGTGGTGACGACGTCTCGCAACCAGACTTCCACTCGGCGGTTGATACGGCGACCATTCTCAGTGTCGTTGCAACTTAGCGGCGAGATCTCACCATAACCCAGAGTTCGGATGGTTAACCCGTCCAGGCTGTTGGTAGGCGCTGCTTGTAGCAACGCATTGCTAACTTGTTTGGCACGCTGCTGACTGAGTGACCGGTTGGATCCGCCAGCACCGACAGAGTCTGTGTATCCGATCAAAAGAAGTTCTTTGTTTGTGGTTTCTTCCTTGGCAAGCAATGAAGCAAGGCGCCTTATGTCGTCCTGTGCCCGCGTATCCAGGCGAGAGGATCCGAATGCAAACCGAAAGGTTATAGAACTACGGTCGGCACCGGACAGCTCAGCCGACATTTCCTGCAACTGTTTCAGAGTAACCTCTGCATCGGTTGGCATAACTGCGCCAAGATAGCGTAGTCCCTGCTCATTGGGGCCTTGCAGGGATTCCCCAAGTGACACAAAGCCCGAAGCATCAATTGTCTCTTGCGCCTTTTCGCTTTCGAGGAATTGCATGAAGCGGCTCAACTGTGCTGGCGCAGTTTTGCCGGTATATGCATACAAGCGTCGGCTAAGCGGGTATTCTTCTGTCTTGATGGTGAAAGGTGTCGCTGGAACCTGAATTCCACAAACACCGCGAATTGCAAGAACCTTGGCCTCATCAGCACTTGCGAGGCTGGTAATTCCGATACCAAGCGGATCAGAAGCAACTGCTGCAGCCAATTCCGTGTCTGTTTCGAAAAAGCTTGTATCGCTCGCGTATGTTGCGCCCACGGGGTTCATGATCAGGTCATTGAAAACCAAAGCAGTTCCGCTTTCAGGCACTCGCATGTAAAGCTGGATCGGGGCATCGGGCCCACCAATCTGGCTCCAGTTGGAAATGGCTCCGGAAAATATCCGCGCTAGATCCTGCTCGGCGACTGCCCGCAGTTGGTTACTTTGCGATGTAATAACAACTAGACCGTCCAGCGCAAAAATTTTCTCGTTTTCACTCGTGGTGATATCCCCGAGTCCAGCCTGCGATGCGCTTGCCAGCTCGTCGGGTTGAGCCGGGCGTGTGGTCACTGCCAGTGCTGAGTTTCCATCGACCAGTTGTTTGATCCCGTCTGCGGAGTCACCACCCATCAAGGAGACTTCGGCCAAAAACTCGCCTAGTTCGTTGCGGAGCAGTAGCTTATCAACACCTTCTTCCTCCGAGCGCAAAGCAGTGCCGCCAATCTCCTCACCGAATTGCGTCGTAAGGTCAGCGAATAAGACATCGACCAGCCGAGAAGAACCAGAAATGCCATATTCGACCGGACCTTCGTTCCGACTGGGGCAGGCTTCGCCAATGCATTCAACTTTGAAAGCGTCAACCGTGATTGTACCAACCACCGTTCGGAGTTCGTAATTGGCGCCATCAAAATCTATTAGCTCTCCGGTCAGAGTCATTCCGCCGTCTAAACTGTTCAATTGAACAGTTTCAGCGTTTGCCATGGTCGCGACGGACAACATCAACGCACCAGAGGTAGTTTTCAGGACCCGATTTAACATTTTCCTAACCTCAAACTTCTGATTATTGATTCTCGTTTTACTCAAGGTTGTTTCGCAAAAACTGATACAACCTTCATAATTTCTTAATGACGTAGCGGTACCCGGGAAGTTTAGTCAAGGCTGCAGCGGGGATACATAAAATTGCCTTACTTCCCCCCACTTATGGACACGTTTGAGGCAGATTCTAACCACAGTTGGCGCTCTTTCTTAGCTTGTATCCGAAGCTAACGCGATTCAACGTCGAATTGAGTCGTGATTTTAGGGGCTCAGGTTTTCCCTGAGATTTCCCAGAACGAACCTCATACCTTTCTTGCCACGCATTCGCAGCCTTTGACCCAGGTGATTCTTAACTATTTCGAGCACTCGAACGGTTCTGTTGCAAAGTTCTGAACCTGCCGAGCGGTTTCAGCAATCACTCGTGAGTTAGGCGCGAGCTCGGCGATCTGCCGAAACGGACAGAATCCGGGTGTGAATTGCCCCTTGCGATTTATGTGGGGGACTTCGATATCGTCCAAAGTTGCCGCTGCTGAAGCGAAGGGGTTGTGTCGCAAACTTTAGATGACGCGTACGGCACATGTGTGGGTTCAAGCCATTTAGATCAGCTTCAGCCACACTCGATGGCATTGAGGTAGTCAACATGATCCGGAAGAAACAATTCTCTAGTAATACAACCTCTGGCTTTCGGATGTTTGCTGAGATCGCAGGATAACTGGGTCTAGCATAACGCTGGTTCTAGTCTTCGAAAAGTTGGCGACGCAACCTTTGGGCCAGTCGCAAACGCGCAGCACTCCAGTTGGAGTCGTAGATGCCCATCATCGAGCACAAGCTGCAACTACGTTTCGATAGTGAGGTATATTATTTTTGACATAGAGTATAGTATTTCATACAATGTGTAAGTAATAATCGAGTCACTAGAAGTGATTTGTCCAGAAGGGATTTCAGAAATGACCTACCAAGATCGCAATACGGTCGTCTCGATCTTCGTGAACCTCGCCGTTAGTGCATTTGTTGTTTCACGGCTTCTGGATATGAATGCCTCTGGATTGCTTGATGGCCCAGACGCTGTAAACAACTGGGCCCGCATGGTGATCTGGCTGATCCCCTTGGGCGTCGTGGCCACCATCATCGGCACCATACTGTTCAACATTGGGTTTGCGATTGTTACTCACGAGCCCAAACCCAGCTTCGTCGTTGATGAACGTGACAAGATGTTCGAGCGCCGTGGCAGCTACGCCATCATTATCTTCGCGGGTGCGGGTTTTGTCTCAGCTGTCGTCGCCATGGCTCTCAACGCATCAGCGCTCACCGGCTTCAACATCATCTATTTCGGAATGGCTTTCGGATCCCTGTCAGCAGATATTGTCAAATTTGCTAGCTATCGGCGGGGGTATTGATCCATGGGCAAGCTCAGGATCTCCAACAACATCAGACGTCTACGCTTTGACGCAGATGAAATGACGCAAAAAGAACTCGCCGAAAAGGTTGGAGTCACCCGACAAACTATCGTTGCCATTGAAAACGCCAAGTATTCACCAACGCTCGAACTGGCGATCTTGATTTCTCGTGTATTCGACAAGCCCCTCGAAAAAGTCTTCGACATCCAAGACGCCAGCTAATTCATCGCGTCTGCTGCACCCTACCAAAGGATTAGATATGTTCATCAAACCCACCCGGTTCTGGAATCTGATGGCGAGATCCTATGCCCGCCGTCCGGTCCAAAACCAAGCCGCGTATGAATACAAACTGGACATCACTGCAAGACACCTGTCCCCCCAAGATCGTGTCCTGGAATTTGGTTGTGGCACCGGTACGACGGCGCTCATTCACGCCCCAAAAGTCGCCCATATCGACGCCATCGACTATTCATCCGAAATGATCTCAATCGCCCGGGAAAAAGCCGACGCGCAGGGCAGCAAGAACATCAACTTTGAAGTTAGCGCGTTCGAGTGCTGGCCTATTCCGGCGAAGGGTCAACAGTATGATGCCGTACTGGCTATGTCGATCCTGCACTTGGTACTGGATCTTGACGCGACACTGGATCGTGTTCGCAGTTCCTTGAAGGAAGGTGGTCTGTTCTTCAGCTCGACGGTCTGCCTAGAAGGTCTAGAGAAGTACGTCATACCAGCTCTCGGAGCCTTCGGCCTATTGCCCAAGATCCGCGTCCTGACGCAAGAAGTCCTTGTTGAGCGTATGCAAGCTCATGGGTTCGAAATTGAACAAAAGTGGCGTCCCGAAACGGGTTCGACTGCTTTCATCATCGCAAGGAACATCGGTTAGTTCGTTCGACATCTGACAACACTGACCCAGCCGTTCACGCACGCCGCCGAGAACGGTTGGAGAGAGCCCTGATTGACCTATGCTGAAACACGCATGAATGTCCGCTATGGGGCAAGCAAAGCAATAGCGATGGTTGAGGCGATGATGCGAAGTACAATGTGGCGACGGATTGATGTCGTGGGCACAGAAGCCTGTTCGGTTAACCGTAACGGAACGTCTCGCGTAATCTCGGGCATGGCTGTCTACGTAGTTGAAAATTCTCCTGTCAGAATAGCTTATTCCGTGACCTGTAATGACGAATGGGAGTGTAGCGCCGCCACCGTACTGCGTTGGATTGGGGCAGATAGGGTTGATCTTGTTTTAGTGAAGCAAGACGATGGTACATGGACCTCGAATGACAAAGTTGTGGATGCTGTTGATGAATTGCTCGACATCGATCTTGGGTTTACACCGGCCACGAACACGAATGCGATCAAGCGACTCCAGCTAGGGATTGGAGATCAGGCAGAGTTCACTGCTGTTTGGTTGGATGATGAAACCTGGACATTCAAACCGCTGAAGCAACGATATGAGCGGCTGAACGAGAATACCTATAGGTACACTTCGATCAATAGTGGATACGAAGCAAATTTGACTGTCGATGGATTTGGTTTCGTTCGAGTTTACCCTGAGTATTGGAAAGCAGTGATAGCTTAGGCCCAACAAGGGCTCTGAAGCTAAAACGATTGCCAGAAACGGACTTTCGTTTTTCCAGGTGAGCGGCAGTATAGTCCGTCTACCCGTCGTAAAAAGCCTCTAAAAATCGATCTCAACACCCGGCAGGTTCAGCTCTTTCATCATGTCGCGCAATTCCTGACGTGCTGCAATGTTCGAAATGTTCAGCTGTTTGATCCCGATATCCTTGAGGTCCAATAGGGTCAGCCCGCGCGGGAACAGCTCTCGGAAAATAACGCGTTCGGAAAAGCCCGAAGCAACCCGGAAGCCGATCCGCTGCGACAGCATCTCGATCGCGCGCTGCATCTTTTCCTTGTTGACCATGCGTTGGGTGCCGACGCGGTTGCGCACTACGACCCAGTCGATGGGCTTCAGGCCGGCTTGCGCGCGCAGCTGTCGGGCGTTCCAGACCATCTCGGAATAGACCGACGGGCCCAGGATTTTCTCACCCTTTGAATCGATGCGCGCCAACAGGTCAAAGTCGATGAAACTGTCGTTCAGCGGGGTGATCAGCGTGTCGGCCAGCGAATGCGCCACCTGGCTGAGGCGGGTATGAGAGCCGGGGCAGTCGATCAGGATGAAATCGCTATCGCTTTCCAGCTCGGACACGGCCGCTGAGAGGCGGTGGTCATAGATGTTCTCGCCGGGTTTCAGCGTGCTTGCGTCAATTTCGGGCAGGTCATGGTGGCGGGGGCTGGGAAGGGTCAGGTCCGCGCTTTTCAGAAAGCTATTCCGGTTCTCGAAATACCGTCCCAAGCTGCGTTGCCGCAGGTCCAGATCCAGGGTGCTGACCTTGTGACCCAGGCGGGCGAGTGCGGTGGCCACATGCATCGACACAGTCGATTTGCCCGCGCCGCCCTTCTCGTTCCCCACTACGATAATATGTGCCATGCCTGTATTCCCAAGTCTCACCGTGTTTGCGTACACGTTGTTGCAGGCCACTATATGTTGTGGAAAGCGGGAAGGGAAGAACCCGAAACAATGTATGGCGGCATAAAAAGGCGGTGTTGCGGAAATCTCAGCCTGCCCACAGGCCGCTGACTTGCGAAAGCCGGGACTATGTTTCAATCTCCAGGCTTAAGGACTGTGAGAAAGACATGGCTTGGAGCATCTGTTTCTGAACGTACTGAATGTGGTGTTGCCGGTGCTGATCTGTGCCGGGGCTGGGTATGCACTGGCGTTGACCAAAACGCCCTTTGACAACAAGGTCATTGGCGCGATCGTTTCGCGGGTTGGATATCCCACACTGATCATCTCGCATCTGTCGGCCACAAAGATCGCTGTTGGAACGTTTCTGGACGTGATGGCCGCTGCGGTTTTGGCGATTGCCGGGTTTGGTGTTCTGGGATTTGCGGCGCTGAAGGTTATGCGTCTGCCGGCGCGGGCCTTTCTGACGCCTCTGATGCATGGGAATGTGGGCAATATCGGATTGCCAATCACTTTGCTTGCGTTAGGCGATGCGGGGATGGCCTATACGATGGCATTTGTAGTGGTCGTTCTTGTCAGCATCTTCACTGTAGGGATGTGGATACCAGCCAAAGAGTTTTCGCCCAGAAAGCTCGCCACCTCGCCGATCATTTATGCGGTGGTCCTATCGCTGGTGCTGATGGCCAGCGGCTATAGCCTGCCTCAGCCTGTTGCGAAGTCATTCGATATCCTGGGTGGGCTTTCCATCCCGCTGATGCTGCTGACTTTGGGCCACACATTGGCCAGCCTTCGGGTCAACCGCCTTGGGCGTGCGGTGATGCTGACCGCTTTGCACCTGGTGATGGCAGTTGCAATCGCCAGCGGGTTGGTCTGGGCCTTCGGCTTTACAGGCGCTGAGCGCGGCGCGGTGATCCTGTGCTGTTTGATGCCGTCTTCGGTGGCGACCTATTTGTTCATAGACCAGCATGTGCCGGAATACGGCCCCGATGTTGCCGGGTTCATACTGGTTTCGACCCTGACAACGATCATCGCTTTGCCGCTGGCGCTGTCCTACTGGATCTAAGGCTAGGCGGTTTGCACATTCCTGCTAAGCTGTCGGTGTGGCGCTCCATAGTCGCCGCCCGTATTTTAGGACGTATTTGATGTTACAAACGAATTCATCTGATGTCGGCGCACGCGTTGTATTGGTCATGACGGCGATTTGCATGGTTGTTGTTGGCTTTAACTCCACAGCGGTTGCGACCATCCTGCCTGATCTTAAGAATGAGTTCGATCTGTCGCCTTCGGACCTGCAATGGGTCATGGCCATCTATACCGTGGTCAGTGCCACGCTGGTGACGATTATCAGTCGGCTGGGTGATATCACGGGCAAGCTGGGCGTGTTTCTGGTTGGCATGATCGTTTTTGCCATAGGCTCTGCTTCGGCCTTGTTCGCGCAGGACGGGGCGATGATGCTGTTTGGCCGTGGGGCGCAGGGGGCAGGGGCCGCAGCGCTGTTTGGCACGTCGTTGCCCTTGTTGACTGCAGCGACCCCAGAGGAAAAACGCGCCAGCGTTACCGGAGCATGGGGCGCCATCGTCGGACTGGCGATCGGGATCGGCCCAATCCTGGGCGGTGCATTCGCCCATTACATCAGTTGGAGAGCCGTATTCGCCACCGATCTGATCCTGCTGACCACCGCGTTTTTCATCGGGTTGACCGTGAGAAAACGGAACTATGTCCCAAACACGCGGCTGGCCGGGGCCCGGTTCGATTATCTTGGGGCTGTGGCGATTGTGCTGTTTTTGGGCCCGCTGTCCTTTGCCCTGAGCAATGGGGAAAGTGGCGGATGGCGAGCACCGTTGACTCTGGTGCCGCTGGGTGTCGCCATGCTGGCCTTGGTCGGCTTGGTGCTGGCCTCGCGCCGCAGCGAAGATCCGTTGGTCGAACTGCGCTATTTCCTCCATCCACGCTATTTCATGGCGGCGGCGGGGATGTTCCTAACCGGCTTTATGCTGTTTGGCTTTTTCGTCTATTTCAACACCTTCGTCCAATCGCCGGATACCTTCGGCTACACGTCCATCGGGGCAGGGCTGGCGATTATGCCGCTGAGCCTGAGCATGTTCGCGGTCTCGGTCATCGCGCCCCGGTTTCTGGCGCCCTACAGCTTTCAGTGGCCCGTAGTGATTGGGCTGAGTGCTATGGCGGTTGGGTTTTTGTTGCTGACCACGATCACAGTGCCCACTCAATATGCGCAGATATGGTGGAAATTGATGATCGTCGGCATTGGCCTTGGCATCTGTTTTTCGCTGCTGCCGCGTCTTGGGTTGCGGCTTTTGCCGGACGAGCATGTAGGGCAGGGGTCAGGTGTGATCAATGCCTGTCTATACTTCGGGGCCACGCTGGGGGCTGTGGTCTGCGGGCTGGCCGAGGCCATCACTTCGCGCCGGGGTCTGACCGAAGTGATTGACGCGCTTCCGGCTGGCTCGACCCCGCGCGAAGATCTGGCCCATGCGCTGACCCACGGAACGCCCAGTCAGATCCAGCAGTTGATCGCAGGCATGGATCCAACATCGGGAAGTGCTCTGGCAAAGGCCTTGCGCGACCTGCAGGACAACGCATTTGACAGCGCCATGATGGTGACGGCGATTGCGGCGCTGATCGGCGTGACGCTGGGGTTGATGTTGCTGCGCGGCCCTGTGCCCCCGGTGCACAGCGCGGCGGATCTGACACGCGTGACGAAACCCTGAGGGATTGATCCTGACGCGTTTCTTGCCACGGCGGTGTCAGAGGTTTCGGGTAAAACGAAAAAGGCCGCCCAGAGGGGCGGCCTTTCGCATTCGAAACAGGTCAGGCTTAGAAGCCCAGACCTTCGTATTTCTTTTTGAACTTCGACACACGGCCACCGGCGTCCATCAGACGCGCGCCGCCACCGGTCCATGCGGGGTGCACGGAGGGGTCGATTTCCAGAGCCAGCTGATCGCCTTCGGAGCCCCAGGTGGATTTCATCTGAACTATGGTGCCATCGGTCATTTTGACGTCGATGACGTGATAATCGGGATGGATGTCTTTTTTCATCTTTCCGTTCCTTACGCTTCGGCGCCAGCTTTGGGCTTGTAGTTGGTGACCTCTGCGATACGTGCGGATTTACCGCGACGAGTGCGCAGATAGTACAGTTTGGCGCGACGAACGCGGCCACGGCGGACAACGGTGATGCTGTCGATATTGGTTGAATACAGCGGGAACACACGTTCCACGCCTTCACCAAAGGAAATCTTACGCACGGTGAACGCACCGGCGATGGTGTTGCCACCTTTACGGGCGATGCAGACGCCTTCGTAGTTCTGAACACGGGTGCGCGACCCTTCGGTCACTTTAAAGCCGACACGAATGGTGTCACCGGCTTTGAAATCGGGGATGTCTTTCCCCAGGGCGGCAATCTGTTCCGCCTCAAGCTGTGCGATCAGGTCCATCGCAGTTTCTCCTATCTGCTCGTGGTTGGTCCACGAAGTTTGGGCACGGCCTGAGAGCTCTTGGTCTTCACCGGGTCCTGCGTACAGCCCGCCAGAGGTCAGATCGAATGTTCACTTGGTCTCTGGCCTGCTCGCCGCGCCGTGGCTGAAGAAAGCCGGGCGTCACGACATGATGCAAACCAAAACACCGGAGTCGCGAAGTTGCGGCACCGGATTGCGGTCATTTACGGGCATCGGGGGCAGGGATCAAGCCTAAATCGCCATGCAAGGCGGGGAAAACGGTGGGTTTCCGCCGCACGCAAACAGAACCATTGCCTTGCGGGGCTGATCAGGCAAACTGGACGTAATCATAAGAGCAGTCATTTGATACAGGATTAGATCATGCGCACCGCATTGATGCTTGCCGTCATGGCCTTTGCGACCCTGTCCTGCGGTCGCAGCAGCCCGCCGCCGCAACTGGTCGAGGCCCAGTCGTTTCCAGATGCTACGCCGCCCTCTGTGATCTTCCCAGCCTTTGCAGATGCAGACCCCCACGAATGGGAAGGGAGACATCCGGGGCATTACCCGGTGCACGGGCTGGACGTATCGCGCTGGCAAGGAGCGATAGACTGGCGCACCGCCAAGCAGTCAGGCGTTAGTTTCGTCTTTATCAAAGCGACCGAAGGGGGCGATGTGGCCGACCCCATGTTTGCCAGCCATCGGCAAGGTGCGCAGGCTGCGGGCGTGCCGTGGGGGGCATATCATTACTACTATTTCTGCCGGTCGGCGCGGGAACAGGCCCGCTGGTTCATCCAGAACGTACCCAAGGGATCGGATCTGCCACATGTGCTGGACATGGAGTGGACCCCGCATTCTAAGACCTGCACCCTGCGCCCCGATGGTGCGACGGTCCGGGCCGAGGCTCAACGGTTCCTGGATATCCTCGAACGCCAC
>NZ_JBXWPK010000020.1:0-54835 GCF_059611825.1 Ruegeria sp. CDSA221 | reverse complement strand
GACTCAACCAATACCCAACCACAGCCGCCGACAGGGCAATAACCCCGGCGATGCAACTGGTCGCGGTATAGGTGAACTCCCACAGGTTAAACCCGGTTGAGGACACGAATAGCAGCACCGGCGCATAAACAAAGGCCATAGGCGCTATCACTTTGCCCAATCCAAGGGTGAAGGCAGAAAGACCAGTTCGGAACGGGTTCGAGTTCGCAATGGCAGCCGCGGCATAGGCTGAAGTACAGACCGGTGGTGTAATTTCGGACACCACACCATAGTAGAGTACGAAAAGGTGGCTGGCGATGGGTGGAACACCCAGTTGCGCCAGCGCAGGCTGCGCCACTGACACCAGCATGATATACAGCGCAGTTGTAGGGATGCCCGCGCCCATCAGAATGCAAACGATGGCAATGAAAACCAGCGAGATGAACAATTGAAGATCTTCCATGGCAAAAAACTGGAAGCTGCCGAACGAGATCATGTTGTACAGATCCGATGCCAGGTTGCCTGCGCCCTGTGTAACCATGAAACCGATGCGGAACCCGATGCCAGTGGTGTTGATCACGCCTACCACGATACCGACCGCAGCAGCGGCGGCGCCCACGGCTAGCGAGTATTTCACACCCAATTCTACCGCCTGTAGCATCTCGGGCACTTCGATGCGTTTCTGAGGGTTCATAGTTGCGACCACCGTCAATCCGCACAGGATTGTTGTCATGGTCAGGTCAAAGCCGCCGTCTGAGAACTTCCACAGTACAAAGCTGAGGAACGCTGCCGCGTAGATCAATGTCGGCGGTTGCCTCAAGCGCGACATGCCCGCGATTACCGCAAGTGATATGCCGCAGAAGGCCGACATGAAGGGCGTGTAACCCGTGAACAGAACCACTAGCAGGCCGATCAGGGGCACTATGTTGGCCCAGCCTTCGGCCCAGACGGCTTTGAGCTGCGGCAGTTGCTCTTTGGTCAGACCTTTGAGATTCAGCTTGCGTGCCATCAGGTGCACGACAGCAAAGACGCCAACATAGTGCAGAAGCGCAGGAAAGATCGCTGCAATCACGATCGTGGTATATGGAACCTCGAGGAATTCGGCCATGATGAAGGCGGCTGCCCCCATGATTGGCGGCGTGATCTGTCCCCCAGCCGAAGATGCGGCCTCGACACCGCCCGCAAAGTGGCCGGGGTATCCTAGACGCTTCATGTTGGGAATTGTCAGCGCGCCGGTTGATACGGTGTTGGCCACCGAAGAACCTGAGATCGTGCCGAAGAAGGCCGAGGATACCACCGACACTTTTGCCGGACCGCCGGTATAGCGGCCCGCCAAAATAGTAGCATTGTCGATGAAAAGCTGCCCCAATCCCGTGCGTTGCGCGATCACGCCAAACAGCACGAAATGGAACACGATGGTCGAAACAACCCAAAGGGTGACGCCATAGATGCCTTCCTGCGGGAAATACATCGACGACACGAAGGTTTTAAAGTTCACGCCGGGATGTTGCAGCAATCCGGGGAAGTACGGCCCAAGCAGGGCGTATGAAATAAAGACGCAGATGATCAGCGGCAACACCCAACCCAAAGTGCGGCGCGCGATGTCCAGAACCAGCAGGATGATGATCACGCCCAATACCACATCAAATGTGTTGGGGTTACCCATGCGGAACGTCTGTTCCTCGATACCCAGTAACGGAATGCCGCGCCAGGCGACGCCAACATACAGCGCTGCAATGATCCCCAGCACCATGAAGACTAAGTCGTACAGTGGGATGTTGCCTATGCGAAACCGACTTATTTTAAGCGCATAAAGGCTTCTGGCCCCGATAATCGGGATTGTCGCGTAGACCAGAATGAACAGCAGGGCCAGATAAATGCCCATGTGCCAGTGATCGGCAGGCAGGCCAAACCCGGCTGTGAAAAATTCGTAGAATGCAAAGATCAGGGCGACGACGCGCAGAACAATTCCGGTTGTCGGAGTTACCTGCCGGACGGCGGCGCCTTCGTCGAATTGTTCTTCGATTGCAGCCAGTTCCTCGGCTGTCAGCTCGTGGTCATCAAGCTTTTGTGTCTCGGACATGATGGCCCCCTGATTGCGCGTATTTTGAGTACCCGGTGCTCAGATCTGAGCACCGGACAATTAAGTTTCGTGAGATAGAATTACTGAAGAAGCCCGGCTTCTTTGTAGAACTTCTCGGCACCCGGATGTAGCGGAACACCCAACGCCTCGACGCCGTCCAACGCCGTGTCCGGCGTGATCTGCTTGCCCTTGGCATGGCCGTTATCCAGCAGCTTGCGAGTGTTGTCATTCCAAAGAGCTTTGGTCATCTGATAGACCAGATCATCGGACAGGTCCGAGGATACAACCAGCATCGCGCTTACCGCGGGTGTCTTCGTATCCGCATCAATACCTTCATAGACGCCGCCAGGGATGGCCGAAGGGATATAGGCGGGAATGATCTCATTGATTTTGGCCAGATCCTCATCGCTGAACGAGTGCAGGTTCATGCCTTTGGTCGAAGATAGTTGCACCATCGCAGCAACCGGCCAGCCCGCAGCGTAGAAATAGGCGTCGAGCTGACCATCGGCCAGCCGCTCGGCGCTCTGGCTGTTGTTAAGCTCGGCTTCGTCCATGTTGTCACGATTGACACCCCAGGCATCGAGCATCTGCAAAACGGCTACCTGCGTGCCAGAACCAGCTTGCGCGATACCAACGCGTTTGCCTTCCAGATCGCTCAGATCGTTGATCGTCGACCCGGCCGGCAGAACAAGGTGCAGGTCTTCGGGGAACAGGTTGGCCACGATGCGCAGCTTGGGATGCGGTTTGCCTTCGAATTTGCCTTCGCCCATATACATCGAACGCGTGACGTCAGCTGCAGCAAGACCCGCCTCAAGCTCACCGTTTTCAACGGCAGCGTTGTTGAAGACCGATGCAGTGGTGGATTGCGCAATTGCGATCAGCCCCGGAACACCGCACTGGCCACCTTCTTCACACGGGCGTGAGCCCGGAGGCGCTGAGATACCATTGGCGATGGTGCCACCGATGGGAAAGTAGGTGCCGCCAGCACCACCGGTGCCGATACGGAAAAAGGTCGGATCCTGCGCCAGCGCAGGTGCGGCCAGCGCGCCCGCCAATGCTAGACCAGTCAAGCATTTTACAATTTTCATTGTCATCTCCCTTGTTGGAATTTCGGTTTCGGTTTTCCCAAACTTCGATCCTGCAAGCGTAGAGACAAATTGCATAAATACAAATTTGTTATATTTCACTAAACTAAATTTTTACTTATACTTAAATATATGAACCTGACCCAGCTAACTGTATTTCGTGAGGTGATGGAGACCGGCTCCATCTCTCAAACAGCCAAGAAACTGAATCGGACGCAGCCTGCAATCAGTCTTGCGTTGAAAAACCTTGAAAAATCTCTGGGCCTGATGCTGTTCGAACGTAAAGGACGGCGTTTGGTGCCGGTTCCCGAAGCGCATTATCTTTTGGCAGAAACGACAGGCATTCTTGACCGCCTCGCGTCGATCTCCAACACCATGGAAGGTCTCATCAAAGGGCATGCCGGAAGCTTGAATATTGCAACGATGCCTGGTCCATCTGCCTTTTTGTTCCCGCGTTTCATAAGCCAGTCAGTTGGCGAAAACCCCGAAATTCGCATAACACTTTCCACTCGCAGCTCACCTCAGATTATGGAGCTTGCGGGATCACAAAACATCGACTTCGGCTTTGCTGACTTCGAGCATTCAACCGGTAAAGAACCCCAATACTCCGCCGAGCTTATCCAGGCAGATTGCTTCTGTGCCCTTGATCGCGATCATCCGCTATCATCGCGCCAGAGCTTGGCCTTATCAGACCTGGATAGAACGCCAATGGGCGGCCTGCATCCTTCACACCCGTTTCAACGAAAAATCCGGCAGGAGTTTGAAAATGTTGCCGCTGAATACAACCCAACGGTAACTTGCCAGTACTTTCTGCCATTAATCCCCTTTGTGAGTTCAGGACAGTGTTGCAGCATCGTAGATCCGCTGACAGTTGCGACTGAGCGTGAACTTAACTTCTCGAATGGCAAAGTGGTTTTCTTACCCTTCACGAAACCGCTCAGATATGAGTATGCCATCCTCGAACCAAACCACCGACCACCGTCCCAATTGGCATTACAGACCAAAGCAGGATGGAAGGCAGAAGTGTTGAGGATGTTGGATGGTGTGAAGGCAAACCCCCTTTCCTTTTGGGTAGATGAAGCAGGGACAGAACATAATAGATCACAATAGACCTTACGATCTGAAAACCAATTTTTGTGTTTGGCTACTGTGTGACCAAAAGCCGGCATTCATGCATGTTGCAGCATTCATGACTTTGGGCTCACTACGGACCTCGGAGACAGCGCAGCATCCATGCGATAAACGACCTGGGCACGGTCAGTCCGGCCCAAACCGGACACCCAGCAGGCGTTCTTGATGCTGCAGTCGCAGCCCGCTTTGCGGTCATTCGCCGCATAAGCAACATCAGGGCAAGATCAAACTCACGCTCTGTGGACGGATCTGACATACCCCTATTCCCTTTGAACGACCGCTACAGATATCTGAAGAAGAGTTCCAAGTCAGCCGTCAACGGTTGCGTTTTGCGTCTATTCTTCCTATCTCCACGTCACCTGTAATGGAGATTTCATGTCCCGGTAAGGAAGGGAGGCAGCGCGCCTCCCGGAGCACATGCAACACCTGAAATATTGCCGTCGCTTTGTAGCTGACGGACAATCTTGATGTGCTCACTCGTTTCCTACCATCAGTGCCCAAATTTGATCTAGGCCAGAGACATGAAAGTGCACACCCTATGACAAGAGATTACTCGGACTTCCTTCCGCGTAGCGCGCGCGACGCCCAATCACACCCC
Organism: Ruegeria sp. CDSA221; assembly: GCF_059611825.1. Classification (NCBI taxonomy): domain Bacteria; kingdom Pseudomonadati; phylum Pseudomonadota; class Alphaproteobacteria; order Rhodobacterales; family Roseobacteraceae; genus Ruegeria; species Ruegeria sp. CDSA221. Next base: position 49,959 of record NZ_JBXWPK010000020.1, on the reverse strand, counting down.
AAACTCAGCCCTCTTCAGGCACTGGGATGGCAACCCTTCTTCGCCCAGCAAATCAGCGTGGGCGAGCTAACATCGACACCTCCCGTTCGCGTTGTCGAAGTGCATCGCAGTGGGCTGCACGCCCTTGGAGACAACATTGATGTTGTACTTCCTCCCAGAGCGGATGTGACCGTCGGGGACTGGCTGATGCTGGATCCTTCGCACCCGCGATCCAGTCGGGTTCTCGAGCGCACGAGCCTCATCAAGCGGCGTGCGCCCGGCACCGACAGGCAGGAACAGCTGATTGCGGCGAACATTGATACGGCCTTTATCGTCACGTCCTGCAATCAGGACTTCAAGGTGGCACGGTTGGAACGCTGTGCCGCTCTGGCGTTTGAGGCACGGATCACGCCTGTCATCGTCATCACAAAGACGGACCTTGTGCCGGACCCGAAAAGCTACATTGACGCGGCGCGCGCGGTGTCGGACATGATCGACGTGGTTGCGCTTGACGCCCGTGGAGACGCGCCCCGGACAGAGCTGACCCCATGGTGCAAGCCCGGCAAGACGGTGGCGTTCCTCGGCTCGTCCGGTGTTGGGAAATCGACGCTGGCCAATGCGTTGCTTGAGAGCCAATCCATCGAGACCCAGACCCTTCGCGAGGACGACGCGAAGGGTCGGCATACGACGACGCGGCGTGAGCTTCATGCGATGCCCAATGGCTGTCTGATCCTTGACACGCCCGGCATGCGGGAATTGCAGCTCACCGATGCGGCGGACGGGATCAATGATCTCTTTGCTGACATTCAGGAGTTGGCCGCGCGCTGTCGATTCAACGACTGTCAGCACGAAACCGAGCCGGGATGCGCTGTTCTGGAGGCTGTTGATGAGGGTATTCTCGATGCCCATCGGCTTGGCAGATGGCGCAAGCTCATGGCGGAGGACGCGTTCAACTCGGCGAGCCTTGCGGAACGCAGGTCGCGCGACAAGGCGTTCGGAAAAATGGTGCGCGGCGTCAAGAAAATCAAAGTTGTCAGGAGGTAAGACGATGACGCAGTCGAAAGCGGGTCAAATCGTATGGCACGACCTTTTCACATCGGTCAGGGCGTGTTCGATGGCATTTTACCAGCACGTCGCCAACTGGACGTATGAAGTCGAGCGGGCGACGGATTTTGCCTGGGGAGGCGGTGCGCAGGATTTCGTCCTCGCACTCTCCGGGGACGAAGCGGGTGCGGGGTTGGCCGAGACGCCTGCCGGGCAGGAAAATGGCTGGATCGCTTACATCGAGGTTCCCGACGTGGCCGCGGCGGTCAGGCGCGTCGCCACGCTCGGAGGCAAGATCATTCGGGAGCCATTCGAGGTACCGGGTGTCGGTCGCAATGCACTGCTGCGCGATCCGCTCGGTGCTCTGGTCGGGATTTCGCTGACCCGGCACAGCTTCCCTGTTCCGCGTCGGCAGTTCGGCCCAGACGTGTACGTCGGCAATGGGACTGACTTCCCGCTGGCGTTCTATGCAGACCTTTTTGGATGGCAGGTCTCTCCCGAGCAGGACACGGATTGTCTCGCACTCCTCAGGCCTGGGGGCGATCTTGTTGCACGCCAACATGCCGCGACCTGGCCAACCGGTTCAAATGCAGCTTGGGTCCCGTGCATCAAGGTTGCTTCAGTCTCCCATGCCTGCCGTGCTGCAGAAGCCAAAGGGGCGCGTCCGGCTTCTGTAGATTTGAATGAAACCGTTCAAGCCCATAACCCCATCCTGTGTGATCCAGACGGCGCGCCGTTTGCTTTTGGCATCGAATAGACGACCACTTTCTAACAGGTCGCCAATTCTTCACAGGAACTGCAGAGCGGATATTTGTTCGTTCTGCAGCATGCGTGACTCAGGGCTCAGAGCTTCCATCGGAGCAACCGCAGCATCTTGCTGACAGGCACGCCAGCTCAGATGAGGACGGCCCAAAGCCGACATCCGACCCAGTCTCTCGATGCTGCGGTCGCAGTCCGCATTGCCGACATTCGCCGTAAGAGCATAACCTGATGTGGGTCGAACTCACAGATCGCGGACTTTCCGGTCATTCGGTTTTCGAAAGTCGCTGAAGCAGCAACCCTTCGCGGGTGCAGCGTGGCTCTTGCGCCGGCGCAGCAGTTTTCCGTTTCCGGTTATTCGGAAGCGCGTGTGGAGCAGGATATCAAATCAACCACTCACTGCGCGCCTGCTGGAGAAGCAAGACTCGGACAGAGCGTTCATTTACTGCGGTCCAAAATTGATATGCTCGTCCGAAGTCAACGGACGAGCATATGGGAAATCACGCAAGAACTGCAACAGTTCCTTCGAGTGTGCGCTGTAGTTTGCAATAGGTCAAACCGGTGACTTAACACCGATAGTTTCCAAGTTTGGCTTTAGGCGTTTCTTTGCTTCGGTTATGAGTGTCGCTGAGGTCCCGAAATCCGAAAACGGAGTAAAGTGGCAGTTCTCCTTCAAGCGTCTACTCATTCCCGCCACCATTTTCTGCGATGTGCCCAAGCGCACTTCTGAACGCTTTTGGCCAATATTTTTTGAAAACCGCTCGTGTCGAGCGCCTAGGATTGCGTGTACTTATACTTGCAGCTCGTATTCTCCATCGACGGTCACTTCACCGTTTGCCGCAAAAGCGCAGGCTTCTTCGAGAGACGACGTCACCGTGCCGGATACCGAAAACTCTTGTTGAATCGCGATTTTCTTCATGAGGTATTGGCGTGCGCCGATTTTGATTTCGAGGTCCAGTCGTGCCACGGCAAGGTCAATCAGGGATTTGATATAGGTGCTGATCTTTTCCATGACCGCGTTCACGACGACATTCGCCCGTTCGCCAAGCGCTGAGGTCATTTCCGAAATCTTTTCCCGGGTCCGCTCGATAATCGGACCGGCGGCGTCCATACCTGATTGGACCGCGGACCGGATAGCGCCTTCGGCGAAGTCCCAGATCCGACGGATCCAGGTGTCTTCGTCGGTGTCCACAACCGTGTTGAGGACACCGACAGAGTATTTCATGCTATCACCAAAGTGGGTGGCACGCGATAGTGCCTCGTCGTGCAAGTCTTCTGTCAGCGTCAACGGTATCATGTTTTGTCCTCAAATCTGGGCGTCGCCGGGATGATGTCCCATAGGCCCGCACGTTCTTGAAATAAGCCAGTCACTCCTGTCACAATACGCATTTTCGCAGTCTCAAGCCATGTCGAAGCAGCTGGTGCGATGCCTGTCCGGAAAAACGCTTCGATTACCTCTTCGCGTTGATAAGTGACATCGCTGGTCATATCGTCAAAGCCGCCCTTTGCGACGGCGCGGGACCGGTTTTCATCGCAGAGCAACGCTTGCAACAAGTCTGCCGCGCAGTCTCGCTGCCGGTTCAACCGCGCAGTCTTTTGCGCGTCGTCATCCAGCAAGCCGGTGGCCTTTGCTGCCACACGGTCTGTCCATGTTATGAGTGGCACGGCTACCGGTTGATCGCCCAAAACCCACTCGTCCTGGTTTTGCACCCAAGCCAGGGTACGACGGGCGCCTTCATGTCCGCGTGCGACAACTTCGATCTCTGACTGTCGGGCAGGATGGTTCAAAACCCGTTCTCGCACCCAATCTTTCCGAACCGGATGCTCCGCCAGGCTGGATTGCAACAGCTGGTCGAGGAACTGGTTGGCGCCCGTGACAAAAAACCAATCCCCATATTGCAGCGTGAGAAAGTGCATGCCGGCCATTTCGGGACTGCCGTAGACCATGCCATTGATGTCCACGATGCGCCGCACTTTCAGCCGCGGCACGCCGGTTTCATCCCAATGGCGTCTGATCTCATCGAGGTCCCTGGCGGAGATTAACCTGGCGAAGGAATTGTAACTCGACCGGCCGGTTTCCACGTGAACCTCGGTTGTGCGCAAGCTAAGCCCGAGCATGATATCGCTGGTGTAAGGATCGACGTTGATGTGAAAGAGCGCATCCGTTTGGCCAATAGGCAAAAGAAATCCGCGGGACATGACAGCAAAGTCATCGATCACATCGCTTTCGGGATCAGAATGCAAGGCGTGCAGTGTTTTGACACCTTCTGTGGCGACGGCCACAACATGCTGGACATCGGGCGGGTCTTCGACCTGCTCGCGGCGCTCAGTCATAAGTGACATCTGAGCTTCTCGCCGCTGCCGTCGCCCCAGTTCAAGAAACAACTCCATATCACGGGCCGGCGTTGTATCGCTGGGTTGGATCCGCCCTTTCCGGTACCGGGTCGTTGGCTCACGCTTGTCGGGATCGGGCGGCTTGAAGAAATATGCGAGGTCCTCAGGCGGCAGGCCGGCGAGACCACAGACCCAGCGCTTCATCATGTGTTGCGCCGCAACGTGAAACTCCTCGGTCGGCAAGGACAAATCCGGGATGGCATCTTCATATGTCCCAAATCGAGCAGTGTGCTGCAGCAGATTGAACGCCATAGATCCGGATATCTCGGCGGAATGCGTTTGGCGCCAGGCGCTTACGACGGATCGCACGGCAATGTAGCCGGCAAAGTAGACTGCCTTCTCTGTCCGCAACACCGCTGCGAGGTGGGACTTGGCCTCTTGCTGCAGTGTTTCGGCAGTGGCCGCGTCAAAGTCCTCGACAAAAGCGCCATGGGATTGCGCCAGGGATTCCGAGGTGAATGTCTCGCCGGGATTGAAATCCACCAGATTTCGCAGGCATCGTGTCAGAATAGTATCGGTGTGCCGGTCGCGCTGCGGGTCAGCCGCCGTTTCGGCATAAACCGCAATACCTTCAAGCCAGGGCGTCCAGACATCCTGCAGGATCTGCGCTTTTGCCGCTAATTCGAGGCAGATTTCCGCCTGCCGCAGTGCCAGAGAGCTAGTCCCGCGCCGGGGCGCCAACCCCTTTTGCGCAACAAACGCCCCCATGAAATCGCCTTGTGTGATGTCTACGCCATCCAAGCCCCAAAGCCCCATTTCGGCGCGGTACAACGCGGTGCGCAAGGCTGTCAGCGCCCACCCTAAACCACCGTTCAAGGTGATCGCATGGGTCACTTCATGCGAGAGCTGCAATAGTTGCTTGCCAAAGGACCGGTCGCGCAAGAACGATCGATTGTGCGGAACACACCGGAAGATCGCCGGGTGCTGTATCGTGCGGGTGATCCAATCCGCCGAGACCGATGTCTTCAGCTCGTCAGCCGTCAGATCGAACCAGCGATCATCCACGAGCGAGAGGAAATTCAATTCGGCAGGCAGCCTGTCTTTCCATGTTTGGGTCGCTTCGTCCTCAAATCGCGACAGCGCGTAGATTTCGGTGACATCCGCATTCGGCGGCATCAACCCTACCCGTTCTTCTTCCGAATAGAACCGAAGCAGCGTGAGCAAGAGCGGCCGAAGGTCAGAAAAATGGTCGAACAAGCGCCACAATTGATCGAGGCAATTTCTCAGAAAAGGCTCTTCCACGCCTTCAAGACGACTGACGGCGATTTCGCTCAGTGCAAAGGCTTCGGCTCTCCGCATTGGGTTTTTGACCGCAGCATTTCTCACGGCATGCGCAAGGAAAAACGCGCAGGTGGCAATCTGGTGCATGCGTTGCGCCTTTTCCGCCAAGGCGAGCGCAAATCTGCCGACCGGCTCTCCGAAATCCGGTGCGTTTCGCAAGATATCCATGGCCATAGACGCGAGGTTGTAGGCAAGGTCAGCCTCGCCGAGATCCAACAGGACTCTGGCATGATGAAAGCAGGCGTTTCCAAGCGCCAGTTCTTCGGGTCTGTCCGAGAAATCGATCTCTGTTTCCGACAGGCGAACGGCGACCGACACGGCGCTGTCAAGCAGCGGCGTGAAGCGACAGACACTCTCCTGCGCGGCTATCCGGTAAACCGTGACGGCTCGTGCAGCATCGGAGGAAAAATGATCAATTTTTCCAATGAATAAACGCAGAAAATTGGCCCAGTACCCAGCTGTGGGCGGCGTCGAAGATTGAATGACTTCGATAAAGTACTTTTCAAAAAGAGTCGCGTACACCGGGCGATCGTCACTTAAGGCGGCTTCCATCGCGACCGTGTCTTCCGCCGAAATTGGTATCAAAGCTAAGGATCGGTCGATTTCCTTAATGAACAACTCCCTATAGCCTTGGATTGCCATTTGTGTCGCTTCCTGGTTTGCGCTACTCGGTACGTATCGTTACAGCCTTCCTTGGATTGAGCAAGTTGCTTCAAGGAGCGGCCAGAAATTCTCGAAAAAGATCTCTTCAGAGAATTGGAAACGCGCAAGGTATTCGAAGGGCCGCCCTTCCTCGACCTGCAAATTGCTGTCCAAGTCCTCGCTGCGCCAAGGTCGAATGGCGGCTATCTCTTTGGACTTGCATCGCTGCAATTCGAGCAGCTGCAGCGATTTTCATGTTGTGAGCGCGCGCAGCGAAAATCCAAGACTTCCGCTTTGGGCTCTATCGCGGACCTTGGAGGCAGCGCGGCATGCTGTGATAAAATTTTCCAGTCAACGTCGGGTTGTCGTTGTGGGCGGGCATGGCGGATCGGAGGATCAACCATGGAAACACCAAACTTACCTGCCATTCGTGCTCTTCGCCCAGCCTGGAACAAAGGACGCATCGTCGGCCAGAAGCGACCGCTGAAACCAAAACATGTCTGGGCAATCCGAGTTCGCCTCGAGCTTGCCGAAAATCATCGCGATCTTGCGCTCTTCAACATGGCAATCGACAGTAAGCTTCGCGGCTGCGATCTGGTGAAGATGAAGGTCGCCGATGTCATGTCATCGGGTCAGATTAAGGAACGGGCTTCGGTCCTTCAAAGCAAGACGCAGAAACCCGTGCGCTTTGAGATATCAGAGGGCACACGTGCCTCTGTTGAGAAGTGGATGGAAGATGAGCTGATGGTCGGTTCGGAGTACCTTTGGCCCGGCCGGTTTCATGAACGCCTGTACATCTCGACACGCCAATATGCACGGATTGTCCGCGATTGGGTCACGTCGATCGGCCTCGAAGCAAGCGCCTACGGCACCCATTCCATGAGGAGAACCAAGGTCACTCAGATCTACAAGAAGACCGGAAACCTACGCGCTGCTCAGCTTCTGCTTGGCCATACTAAGATGGACAGTACAGTCCGGTATCTCGGCGTCGAACTCGAGGATGCCCTAGCAATCGCCGAAGCGATAGAGATCTAAAGTCAACGGGCCGCTCTCGCGGGCGGCCCAAACCAGCCGTTCATCGCGAGATAAGTTGCCGCATTGCAGCTTCCCCAAAGCGGAAGTTGATCGATTGCGCAGCATTTCCAACATTAACGTACACTCATCGGACAAAACGAACTCGTGCAAGCGCAGCTTCAACTATTGCCACGCGACCTTACTTGCTCCGGGTTCGGCGCTTTTGCACCTGTTAATCGCCACCACTTCGGCGCTTCGCAACGTCTGACAGACCCCGGGCCAGCAGGTCGAATACGATCCGGATACGACGGCTGGTCTGTAACTCCCGATGGGTGACCAGCCAGATTGGAAACTCAAGCGAAGGGAAATCCGGCAAGACCTTCTCTATGCCAGATTCAGCCTCGCCCAACGTTTCGGGCTGCATAGAGACGCCGTAGCCCGCTTTCACCAATTCCCATGCGACGACACCGCTCTCGCTCGACATCACGAAGCTCTCTGCGCGAACGGGCACGCCCATGTTGTGCAGTGGGGCCATTAGCCTCTCTGGGTCGGCATTGCCGACGAAATCGAGTGCAGCCACATCGCGCGGAGTCCGTGGGCGGCTTGCACGATCGAGATAGTCGGTCGCGGCATAGAGAGTGGCGCGAAAGTCGCCCAAGTGCCGTGCGATCAGGTCCGGCTGATCTGGGCGGACGTGGCGTATCGCGATGTCTGCCTCGCGCTGCGTCAAATTCTGCATCTCACTCGACGCGAGAATGCGGACGCGGATGCCCGGCGCCATCTGTCTCAACGGCTTGAGCACGCCCGGCAGGATCGCTGCTGACAAGAGGTCCGTTCCCGTGACCGTGACCTCTCCGGTGACATCCTGAGATTTACCGTCGGCCACCATCGAGATGAGCGTCGCAGCCTCGCCCATCGTGCGCATGTGATCAATCAGTTCGCGCCCTGCTTCCGTCAAGGTAAGACCACGGACGCTGCGTTCTACCAACGTGACGCCAAGTGCCTCCTCCAACGCACCGATCTGCCGCCCTATCGTCGGCTGCGTTGTCTTCAGCACGCGCGCCGCGCCGCTGAACGAGCCTTCCTCCGCTGTCGCGAGGAAGGCTCGTACCTGGTTCCAATCGAAGGAAACGGCCTGCCAGTTCATTCATGAGCGTATAGCAGGTGGACGAATTTAAGCAATCGACCTTTTATGAGCGCATGGATGATACCGGATGCGAAACGAGATCGGCCCGGTCTCTGCAATCGAAAGCGACACAATGCATTCCGCAGTTTCTTACGACTGGCGCATCCGCGCCGCTTCAAACCTGAAGTGCAACGCGCAAAGGAAACCGACATGACTGCCCAAGCCTTCTGGGACCGGCATGCGCCCAAGTACGCCAAGAAACCTATTGCCGATGTCACCGCCTACGAAGAAAAGCTGGAATGCGTCACTGCGCTTCTTCGATCGACCGATCGCGTTCTTGAAATCGGCTGCGGCACAGGCGGCACAGCCAGGAAGATCGCGCCTGTCGTCGCTCATGTGACCGCAACCGACCTCTCTGCCGAGATGATCCGGATCGCCCGGTCACGATCAGGTTGCGATGCCGCGGGAACACCAGAATTTCTTCAGGCGGAGGCGGCGCAACACATTCCTGGCCAACCGTTCGACGCCATTTGCGCGTTCAGCTTGCTTCACCTGGTGGACGACATACCCACCGTACTGGATGCAGCATTCCACCAAATGAAACCCGGCGGTCACTTCATATCAAAGACGGTTTCTCTGAAGGACGCGCCGCGCTGGATGCGAGCCATGGTTCGCGTGCTCATGGCCGCGCGGATCGCGCCTAATGTGATCATCTTGAGTCGCGCTGAATTGACCCGACACCTGATCCGCGCCGGGTTCGAAATCGAGCAGACGCGGTACTTCGGAAAGAACCGACTGAGCCCCTTTATCGTCGCGCGCAAGCCCGCCTGAGGCAGACCGACGCCTTATTCTGAGAGACCGAAGCATGCACTTTATCAGCCGTCGCGAATGGGCGTTCCTTGCCCTCGTGTTCCTCTACTCTTTCATTCCGGCAGTCGTAGGACTGGTCCGGCTTCCGGAACTTCTCGGCGCTCGGGCGATCATCCCGCCGAACCCGCGTGCGGTGTTCGATCCCCTCCCGATCACATTGCATATCCTCGGCAGTTCAGTTTTCTGCCTTGTGGGGGCTGTGCAATTCCTCCCGAGCCTGAGGCGCTACCGCCCGGCCCTGCACAGGACCCTCGGGCGGATTGTGGCGGCAGCGGGATGCATCAGCGCACTAACCGGGCTCTGGATGACCGTGTCCTACGCATTTCCCGATGCCCTGCAGGGACCAGTACTTTACGGGGCAAGGGTCACGCTCGGCCTCGCGATGGTCACCCTCATCGCATGGGCCATCGTCGCGATTCGGTCGCGAAACGTCGCCGCGCACCGCGCCGCGATGCTGCGCGCCTATGCCATCGGCCAAGGGGCCTCAACGCAAACCGCGCTCTTTCTGGTCGCAATGGCCCTCTTTGACACCGAACTGCAGGGGTTTTCGCGAGACCTCCTGATGGTTGGGGCGTGGGCCATCAACCTTGCGATTGCGGAACTCCTAATCCGCCGCGCCTTTGCAACGCGCACATCCGGCGCGGTGATCTGAACCCGGTCGTGCTCCCGACCTGATACCGGCAAACTCCAGAAACACAGAAAGAAGACACCAAAATGAGACGGCTCGATCCCCGTATTCTTCTGTCGGCCCTGTGGCTGTTCATACTGCTCAACATCATCTTTCGCGATATTCACCAGTTTGTCCTCGCGTCCCATATCGAGATGCTGCTGACAGGCCATTACAACGGCATCGAGATCACCGAAGGGCTGATGCTTTTGGGCGGTTTCCTCGTCCAAGTGCCGATTGCGATGGTGCTCTATTCGCTCCTGCTAACCCGCAGGATTGGTCGCCCTGTCACCTTTCTTGCAGCGATCGTCACAACCGGTACGCTCCTTTCCTCGGCCCCCACCGACATGGATGACACCTTCCACCTCGTCATCGAGATCGTGGCTCTAATCGCAATTCTCTGGACCGCATGGACGTGGCCCGAGGACGAACACACCGCGCCGCAATCCGACGCAAGTTCTCCGTAAAAAACGTGCGCGCACCGCGGACACGATGAATGAATAATAGGACCAAATAGATGTTGGAAGAAACGCCTTTAGACGATGCGTTTGATATTTATGACAAGCTCGCACCTCGCTACGACAAACTTCATCATCGCTGGCTGCGTCATGCAGGCGGCGAGGCGCAGGCCGCCCTGGAAGGTCTGGTGCGTGCACTTGCGACGCCGAATTCGAGGCTTTTGGATGCTGGCTGCGGCACCGGCAACCTGGCACGTAGACTGATCGCCGAGGGCATGCCGCCGAATTTGATGACCCTTCTCGACCCGTCCGCAGCGATGCTTGCACGCTGTGCCGACATTCCTGTGCCGAAGATACAAGGACGGTTGGAGTCCCTGCCGTTTGAAGATGGCACGTTCGATCTTGTGACGTGTGCTTGGGCTTTGGAAACCGTCCCCGATCCCCACCTGGCTTTGAGTGAGCTTTGCAGGGTTGTTCGAGCCGGCGGCGCGCTTTGTCTCGCGTTTTGCGCGGATGAGCCTGCCCGTGGTCTTGCCGGCAGCCTCATGCGCTAGGCGCTTTTGTTTCGCGGGACCGGCCGATTTATGTCCCGCTCCCGATTGATGCAGGCAATCGAGCGTTTCGAAAATTTTGAAGTGCGGGCAATTCCGAGCCATGGTCCGGCCTCGACCTTACTTGCTAGGCGGTCTGGCGCAGCAACACAGGGGTCTTTGTAGCCGGGCCTAAAGTTGAAAATGACGACCACAGAATTACGGAGATCAAGCATGATTGGATATGTTACCCTCGGAACCAACAACTTCGAGGCCGCGCTGAAATTCTACGACGCCTTGTTTTCGAGCGTGGGCGCAAACCGTCTTTGGAAACACGGCGATATGGCCGCATGGGGCCGCTCAAGGGCCGAGCCTGCGTTATGCCTTGCTTGTCCATTCAATGGGGCACCGGCAAGCGTTGGAAACGGGGTGATGGTCGCTTTGAAAATGACCAACAGAAAAGCCGTCGATACGCTTCACGCCAAGTGCCTCGAACTTGGCGGAACAGATGAGGGACCCCCCGGCACACGCGGAGATCATGGTTTCTACGGAGGGTATTTCCGGGATCTGGATGGCAACAAACTGAATGCGTATGTCCCAGCGTGACAGCAGGCAAAGAGTTGGCTGTTGAAATATCGCGTCCAGCGGACAATGAGAGACGAGCACATCGAAAGACGCCGCAATGAGATCTGAAATAAAATTTGTCCGATTGTCGGAAATCGACCCAACCGAAATCTTAGCGCACATGTCCGACCCTCGTGTCGCCGAGCATATGCCGCTTCTGAGATTTACTTGGAATGCCGAGACAGTGGCGCGGTTTGTCGCCAAAAAGGAAGAGTGTTGGCACCGTGACGGACTTGGACATTGGGCATTCTTGTCCGATGACCGATATGTCGGCTGGGGTGGATTTCAAAAAGAAGGAGCCGAGTGGGATTTCGGACTGGTCTTGCGGCCCGACACGTTTGGCCTCGGGCCGCGCATCTCGCGAAAGGCGATCGACTTTGCAATTTCCGATGAACGCATCCCGTATGTGACCTTCCTTTTACCACCGTCACGCACGAACCTGCGGGCACTCGACAGACTTGGTGCTTGGCGGGTTGGCGAAGTCGACTATGACGGGGCGACCTTCCTCAAATTTCAACTTGCGACAGAGTGACAGCATTGTCCGATTTCTGGTACATCGGCAGCTCCAGAGTGTGTTGTAACTCGCAGCCCTAACTGGTCATTGCAGTGGTCCTATAGTTCAGCGATGTTAAGGCTTGTTCATCTCAAAGCCAGGCAAAAGCTGTGACGCAAAAATTAAAAACTAAAGAGCCGCGGGGTTCATACAGTTGGCTGTGTGCAACAAACTTTGCTATCTGGTTATCAATCGTAGCCGCTTCGGTTAGTCCAAGTTTCGCAGACCAAGCGTCAGAAAATGCTGGCAATCCGTGTGAAGATTCGTGGCAAGAAGTCGTCGAACAACTTCATTCGCAAGTGCAATCTGCTAGAGGGCACAAGCAAATTATCCTATTTGTCGGAGACGACGGTAGTGCTTTCAATTGTCTAAAAATGGATGTTCCAGAAGGAACCATAAAAGCAGTGACATTCGTAGAGGCCCAACTGGTGCAGCTCGAGAACAACGTTGATCAGAATTCGCGATTCCGAACGAGGTATTGTAGCTCGGGTCGCGGTTTTATCGGAAAATTTGACGTTACCAGACTACATCTGCCTTATAATTCGGACGAGCTTGCTTCTGATGCTTGTGTTGCGCGGCTCCAATCAACACTCAAAATGTTGGGTGGCCTGTGACATCCGCCAAAGATGTTATCCGCTTATGCCGGGCTAGAATGCAAACACAATTGGGCCTAATGGCAATGGCAGTTTTGTCCGCAACCTGTAAATCTGGGAAGTAAATCTCGCAGCGGCATGCTTGAATGGCCGGTTTTCACACCGCGCAGCGGCGCTGAGAATGATGCGGTCGCGGAGATTTTCGTGCTGCGAGCGCACGCAGCGAGAAAACCGAATTCACAGAATGGGCTCAAACCGGACGCTCAAACGCCTGATTGCGTTCCGGCAACATTATAAACCGTAAACAGCTCTTTCGGCTCGGCCACACCGCGCAGCATATAGCGCCCGACCGAGATCAGATCCTGATCGCAGGGCTGCGCCGCGCGGGCTACGTCATCCGAGATCAGTATCCGTTGCCCCAAGGACCGATGCATGCCAGCGATACGCGCGGCCTGATTCACCGCTGGGCCGATCACCGTGAAATCCAAACGTGTCTCAGAACCGATATTGCCATACAGAATTTCGCCCGCATGCAAGGCCAGTGTGAAGTTGGCCACCGGCAGTCCAGCGGATTCGCGCTGCGCATTCAGTTCGGCGATCCGGTCCTGCAACATGGGAACCGCCTGCAGGGCCGCCTGCACGTCCTCTTCAATCTCGCCGACATTGAACATAGCCATCAGTCCATCGCCCATGAACTTCAGAATATTGCCGCCATTATCGTGCACGACGCCAACGGCAACCGCCAGATAGTCGTTCAACATATCGATGATCTCGATTCCGGGCAGATTCTCGGAGAGGCTGGTAAAGCCCTCAAGGTCGAAATTCCATATCACGGCGTCGATCTGCTGTAGGGATCCGCGACGAATTTCACCCGACAAAACACGCCGTCCAGCATCCCGACCTAAGTAGACGCGCATCAGATCTTTGGATATCCGCGCGTTCGAGGCTGACTTTAGTGCCAGGCCCAAATGGGGCAGAGCCGTATTGATAAGGTCAAGATCCTGTTCCCGAAACCCATCCGGCGCGTTCGAAGCCCACGACAACAGGACTCCATCTACGGCTTTTTTTGAGGTCTGCGACCGCGGATCGAAATTCACACCTTTAGCGTAATACTCCGTCGCACCAGCCTCGCGTAATTCATTGATCAATGGATAGCGGCTGGGCTCGTTCTGATCGACCATGCGTTCATGGACGCCGTCAAGATCGTGATGTAATATCGCATATAGAGGACTGCTCATCCAGTCTTCTCTGGTCTCTTCTGAATACTCGAATTTCTGATAGTCACCGCCGGTGTCTTGATACCAGCTGTATCCGGTGCCGCCATATACCGGGTGCAGCGCCGATTGCGCCGCATGAAATCGCATCAGGGGCACACCAAGTTCAATCAGACGGGTACAATAGCCATCCAGCAATTCTTCTTTTTCGGCACCTTCAAGGCCCCGCGTCACCAGCCAGTTGATCAGATCATTTGATTTTGCCGCGTTTTGGTTCGGGGCTGTCATTTCACATTCCTGTGTCCGCTCTGGCTTCCATCTGGGAGCGAAAGGTTCGAATTACCAGAGGTCAATTCATATCAGCCAGCTTTCGCAACATTTTGCGCAACGAGGTAGCCTCGTTTTCTGTGAACATTGCGGCAAGCTGAGCATCATATTGCTGCGCAATACCGCGCAATTCGCGATAAACCGACCGTCCGGCCGTGGTCAATGCAAGATGTTCAACGCGGCGATCCGTCTGGCTGACGGTTCTGACAAGAAATCGGCGCTGCTCAAGCCTGCTGACCGCGCGGCTTATCTTTGTTTTGTGAATCCGGGCGCGTTGACCGATTTCTTTCGCGCTCAATTCTCCGTAATTGCCCAGATGAAACAACACTCTCCATTCCGTGCGCAGCATCCCATAGCGGTCTTTGTATACACGCTGAAATTCCAGTGCGCTTTCCTCGGCTGCCCGGTTCAGCAGATAGGGCAGGAAATCCAGCAGATCAAACCCGTCTCTTTCGGTACTTTCTGTCTTTGTCATGCTTGTTAGTTACAAAATCAACTATTATCTCACAAGCAGAAAACAGCAGGAGCCAAGGATGAACCATCCGACAGACCCGCATAAAATGATCCAGGCCAGTACGCCCGCTGGCACCCATCCGGGCTATATGCCCGGCTTTGGCAATGATTTCGAAACCGAGGCCCTACCCGGTGCGCTGCCGCAGGGCATGAACAGCCCGCAACGCTGCAACTATGGGCTATACGGCGAACAACTGAGCGGCACTGCCTTTACCGCCAACCCACCCGAGCGCACCTGGTGCTATCGTATCCGCCCTTCGGTGAAGCATTCGCATCGCTACGATAAGATCGACCTGCCCTATTGGAAATCGGCACCTTGTGTTGACCCAGATGTTACCAGCCTGGGCCAGTATCGCTGGGACCCCGTCGCTCATACCCAAGATGGGCTGACATGGCTGACAGGCATGCGCACGATGACCACAGCAGGGGATGTGAATACGCAGGTCGGGATGGCCAGCCACATCTATCTGGTCACCGAATCGATGGTGAATGACTATTTCTTCTCGGCCGATTCCGAATTGCTGGTGGTGCCTCAAGAAGGCCGCCTGCGCTTTGCGACCGAGTTGGGGATCATCGACCTTGAGCCCAAGGAAATCGCCATTCTGCCGCGCGGGTTGGTTTATCGGGTTGAGGTTCTTGAGGGCCCTGCCCGCGGCTTTGTCTGCGAGAATTACGGGCAAAAATTCGAACTGCCCGGACGCGGCCCGATCGGCGCCAACTGTATGGCTAACCCACGAGATTTCAAGGCACCTATCGCGACCTATGAAGACCGTGAGGTACCATCGAGCGTCACTGTCAAATGGTGCGGGCAGTTCCACACCACAAAGATTGGGCAAAGCCCGTTGGATGTAGTCGCCTGGCACGGCAATTATGCCCCGTACAAATACGACCTGCGCACATATTGCCCGGTGGGTGCGATCCTGTTTGACCACCCTGACCCGTCGATCTTCACCGTACTCACAGCGCCGTCCGGACAGCCGGGCACGGCCAATATCGACTTTGTCCTGTTCCGCGAACGCTGGATGGTGGCCGAAGATACATTCCGCCCCCCTTGGTATCACAAGAACATCATGTCCGAGCTGATGGGGAACATCTACGGCCAGTATGACGCCAAACCACAGGGCTTTGTTCCCGGCGGCATGAGTCTGCACAACATGATGTTGCCGCACGGACCTGACCAGGATGCCTTTGACAACGCGTCGAATTCGAACCTTGGACCGGATAAGTTGGATAATACGATGTCCTTCATGATCGAAACCCGGTTCCCGCAGCATCTGACATCATTTGCAGCGACCGAGGCCCCGCTGCAGGATGATTACATTGACTGCTGGACGTCGCTTGAGAAAAAGTTCGACGGTACACCGGGCAAGAAATAATACCGATTGAGGTCGCAGATTTTTCGACGAAAAATCTTGGCCCCTGACAGAGGTTTGGAGACAAAATGCCATTGAAGAAATCCTGGGTGAGCTCGGCCAATTCTGCCGATCACCCTTTTCCTTTGAACAACCTGCCTTATGGCGTGTTTTCGACAGGCGGCGAAGACCCGCATTGTGGTGTTGCAATCGGCGATATGATCCTTGATGTCACAGCTGCCGAGGCCGAGGGCCTGGTCGTTCTGGACGACGAACCGCTGTTCGACCTGCCTTTCTGGAACCCGCTGATGGAGCAAGGCCCCGCCGTTTGGGCCGCCCTGCGCAACCGTCTGATGGATCTGCTGGCCGAAGGCAGCGCGGCACAAGAGGACGTCGCGCCTTTGCTTGTGGCGCAGGCAGATGCCGAGCTGCACATGCCTTTTGCCGTCAGCGAATATACCGATTTCTACGCCGGTCGGCACCACGCCCAAAATGTCGGCACCATGTTCCGTGGACCAGAGAATGCATTGCCCCCTAACTGGCTGCATATTCCCATCGGGTATAATGGCCGGGCGTCTTCAGTCGTGGTGTCGGGAACAGATATCCGCCGCCCCTGGGGTCAGTTGAAATCCCCCGATCAGGACCTTCCGGCCTTCCTTCCCAGCCGTCGTTTCGACATCGAGCTTGAGATGGGCGCCATCGTGGGCACGCCCTCTGACGGACCAATTTCCGTACAAGAGGCAGACGACAATATCTTTGGCTATGTCCTTCTGAATGACTGGTCCGCCCGCGATATTCAGGCGTGGGAGTATCAGCCGCTTGGGCCGTTTCAGGCCAAGGCCACCGCCACGTCGATCAGCCCATGGATCGTGACCAAGGCGGCGCTGGAACCTTTCCGCTGTGACACGCCCGAGCGGGATTTTGAGTTGCTGGATCACCTCAAAGAGACCGGCCCGATGCTGTATGACATTGATCTGTCGATCACGATGGCTCCGGACGGCAACGCCGCAACCACAATCGCGCGAACAAACTATAGTCAGATGTACTATTCCGCCGCACAGCAGTTGGCCCATCACACGACGTCGGGCTGCCCGATGAACACAGGTGATCTGCTGGGGTCCGGCACGATCTCTGGCCCGACAAAGCCCGAGCGCGGTTCGTTGCTGGAGCTCAGCTGGGGCGGGAAAGAGCCGCTAACGCTGGAGACCGGCGAAAGCCGCAGCTTTATCGAGGATGGCGACACGCTGACCCTGACAGGGGCGGCCAAGGGGAAAGGGTACACGATCGGATTTGGCGAATGTGCCGGAACCGTGCTGCCCGCTCTCGAAAACCCATATTCGCGATAAGGAACCAGAAATGGCCAAGGCATTTGCGTCCCAAGGGGACATGTCGGAAAAGAAAATCTCGTTCACCGAGGTAGGAGACGGGCTTTATGCCTTTACCGCCGAAGGGGATCCGAATTCGGGCATCATCATCGGTGATGACAGTGTCATGATTGTCGAGGCACAGGCGACGCCCCGTTTGGCCAACAAGGTAATCGAATGCGTGCGCTCGGTCACCGACAAGCCGATCACGCATGTGGCGCTGACCCATTATCACGCCGTCCGTGTTCTGGGTGCCAGCGCCTTTGGGGCGCAGCAGATCATGATGTCAGACATGGCCCGCGCGATGGTGGTGGAACGGGGACAGGAAGATTGGGACAGTGAGTTCCAGCGTTTCCCGCGCCTGTTCGAAGGGCACGAAAGCATTCCCGGTCTGACCTGGCCCACGACCACGTTCAGCGACACCATGACGGTGTATCTGGGCAAACGTCGGATTGACCTGATGCATCTGGGCCGCGCACATACAGCAGGCGATATCGTGATCCATGTACCCGATCAGAATGTGATGTTTACCGGTGACATCGTCGAGTATCACTCGGCCTGTTACTGCGGCGATGGGCATTTCGGCGACTGGGGCGATACACTGGATGAGATCAAGTGGTTTGATGTCGACGCCATTGCGCCAGGCCGTGGCGATGCCCTGGTCGGCAAGGACATGGTCAATGCAGCCATCGAAAACACCCGCGATTTTGTCGACAGCACCTATCGTCCGGCAGCCAAGGTTGCGGCGCGCGGAGGAAGCCTGAAAGAAGCATGGGACGCGGTGCGCGCCGAATGCGACCCGAAATTCGCCGATTACGCGATCTATGAACACTGCCTGCCCTTCAACGTCGCCCGTGCCTATGACGAGGCGCGCGGGATCGACACCCCGCGCATCTGGACCGCCCAACGAGATCTGGAGATGTGGGAAGCCTTGCAGAGTTAAGGACATACGGTCGCATTTGATCCAGATCGTTTTTCGCAGGACGGATTGGTGAGACCCTGGGATCGGGACCACTGAGCCTGAACGGCTGGTGGAAAGGACCCTCAGCGCAGCGCAATGGGAGAGCCCCATGAACAAGATCTTCGAAATACCGCTTTACGCCTACGCGCGAAATCCCGATCAGGACGCCGTAGCCCCAATACGCCACAAAGTGATCGTCATCGGCGCCGGGCCAATCGGCTTGGCCACAGCTATTGATCTGGCACAACAGGGCGTTGAGGTTGTCGTTCTGGACGAAAATGACAAGGTCAGCTTTGGCAGCCGGGCCATCTGTTTTTCACAGCGCACGCTGGACATAGCCGACAGGCTTGGATGCGCAGAGCCCTTGGTCCGGAAAGGTGTTCTTTGGGATACCGGCAAGGTCTTTTTCGACACAAGACAGATCTATGAGTTCAATTTGCAGCCAGAACAAGGCTATGCCAATCCGGCATTTATCAATCTGCAGCAATATCACCTAGAACAGATCCTTGTGGACCGCTTGCGCGCACTCCAAGCTGAAGGCGCGCCAATCGATATTCGCGGCCGCAATAGGGTCGAGGCGATCGGCACCCATGAGGACCATGTCACGCTTGAGGTAGAGACCCCCGAAGGCCCCTACAACATAGAAGCCGACTGGTTGATCGCCTGTGACGGCGCACACTCTCCGGCCCGCAGGATGCTCGGGTTGGATTTCGACGGGCGCGTGTTCGAAGATAACTTCCTGATAGCTGATGTCGTGATGGAGGCTGACTTTCCTTCCGAACGCTGGTTCTGGTTTGATCCACCGTTCAACAGGGGGCAATCCGCCCTGCTGCACAAACAGCCCGACAATGTCTGGCGCATTGACCTGCAACTGGGTTGGGATATCGACAAGGAACGGGAAAAACGGCCCGAGAATGTGATCCCGCGCCTCAAGGAGATGCTGGGCGAAGATGTCGAATTCGATTTGGAATGGGTCTCGATCTATACCTTCCAGTGTCGCCGGATGGAGCGATTCCGGTATGGCCGGGTCCTGTTTGCCGGCGACAGCGCCCATCAGGTTAGCCCGTTTGGTGCGCGTGGGGCCAATTCGGGTGTGCAGGATTCGGACAACCTGTGTTGGAAGCTGAAGCTGGTTATCGACGGAAAAGCGCCCGATTATTTGCTGGATAGCTACAGCCATGAACGGGTGCAGGCCGCTGATGAGAATATTGCCTATTCCAGTCGCTCGACCGACTTTATCACGCCGAAATCCCAGATGTCCCGCCTGTTGCGCGACGCCGTTCTTGACCTGGGCGAGCACTACGAATTCGCGCGCCCTCTGGTGAATTCCGGCCGTCTGAGCACACCTTGTACCTATGCGGGCTCGTCGTTGAATTCCGCAGATGCGCTGAACGGGCCAGATATCACCCGTCCCGGCGCAGCGTGCCCGGATGCCCCCCTCGGCGCCGCGTTCCTGCTGCCGAAACTCGCGGGCAAGTTTACCCTTTTGACGATTGACGCCGACGCACCAGACACTCTTGAGGAAGACGGGGTTCAGGCAACCCGCTTGGCGTTGTCGGTTAAGGACGATCCGACCCTGGCGCTCAAGCGCCGCTATCTGGGGGATGCCACCAGCGCGGTTTATCTGATCCGTCCCGATCAACACGTGGCCGCCCGCCGTGATACGTACGAAGAAAACGCATTCCGGCAGGCGATCCGCAGGGCCACCGGTAAGGAGTAAGCGAGATGACCCAACTGATCCTCACCCCTAATCTGGACAATGCAGATGATTTCTATTTTGAACTGATCGCCGCCCATGACGGGCTGGATAAATCCGACAGCGACGCGCTGAATGCGCGGCTGGTACTGGTGCTAGCCAACCATATCGGAAATGCCGAGGTGTTGTCTGAAGCCCTGAAAGCCGCCAAGCTGAACGAGAATTGACGTAAACAGGAGGCCAGCGATGAGTGGCGTAGTTCTGTATGATTATTGGCGCTCGTCGGCCAGCTACCGGGTGCGGATCGCGTTAAACTTGGCGGGCATCAACTATCGTGCGGTGTCTGTCGATCTTGTCGCCGGAGATCACAAATCTGACGCTCATCTGAGGCGCAACCCGCAGGGGCTGGTTCCTGTGCTTGAGATTGACGGGCTGCAGCTGACGCAATCTTTGGCAATCATCGACTATCTGGACATGACTCGGGGTCTGGGGTTGCTTCCTGCGGAACCCGGTATTCGCGCACAAGCACTGGCGCTGGCACAAACCATCGCCATTGATCTTCACCCAGTCTGCAATTTGTCAGTCGCACGCCATGCAACCGCGCTCAGTGGGAATGCAGAAGGTATGCCTGGCAACTGGATGAACCATTTCATACGACCGGGTCTACTGGCGTTCGAAGCCCAGTTGGGCGGTTTCCAACAGACCCCATATTGCACTGGGCCGCAGCTAGGGCTGGCTGATCTGTGCCTGGTCCCACAGATGTACAATGCCCGCCGCTATCAGGTCGATCTGACCGACCTGCCCGGTATCCTGGGCGTAGAGGCCGCCTGCGCCAAACACCCAGCCTTTGCCGCAGCGCATCCCGATCAACACGCCCCCACCTGATCCTCTGCACAGGGCCTGTGTGCCGATGCGAATGGGAATTGCCTGACCCCTGCCTTACGTTCTTCAAAACAAATTGCAGGAGGCCCCAATGCCCGAAATCATCGGCTATCACGCCCATGTCTATTTCGATGCAGAAACGCAGGATACCGCCCGGCAGCTCTGTGAAGAAGCAGTGCGCCTGTTCCCAGTTACAATGGGGCGGATGCACGCCCGCAATGTAGGCCCACATCCAAGGTGGAGCTGCCAGTTGGGCTTTGCAGCCGACGCATTTGATCAGGTCATTCCCTGGCTGACGCTGAATCGGCAAGGGTTGACGATATTCACCCATCCCGAAACCGGCGAGCATCTGGCAGACCACCGCGACCGCGCCATTTGGATGGGTGAGATGCTGGATCTAGATCTGTCGATCTTCGACCAGCCTTAACCCAATGCCTTCGCCTGATCTCTCAGCTTGAACTTCTGAATCTTGCCGGTCGAGGTCTTTGGCAAAGGACCGAAGACCACCGTCTTAGGCACCTTGAAATGGGCCATGTTGTCCCGGCAGAACGCGATGATCTCTGCCTCTGTCGCTTGCCCATCTGGTTTGAGTTCAACAAAGGCGCATGGTGTTTCGCCCCATTTGTCATCGGGGCGGGCGACCACGGCGGCCTCCATCACGGCGGGGTGCTTGTACAAGATATCCTCAACCTCAACCGATGAGATATTCTCACCTCCTGAGATGATGATATCTTTGGACCGGTCCTTGAGTGCGACATATCCATCCGCATGCATCACCCCAAGATCGCCCGAGGCGAACCAGCCGCCCCGGAACGCCTTGTCCGTGGCATCGGAGTTTTTGAGATAACCTTTCATGACAACATTGCCCTGCATGAAAATCTCACCCAGCGTCTCGCCATCCGCAGGCACGGGTTCCAACGTATCCGGGTCGGCCACCATAAGGCCGGACAGGGCCGAATACCGCACACCCTGACGAACCTTCAAAGCGGCGCGTTCTTCGCCTTCTTTGCTGTTCCATTCATCCTTCCAGGCGCAGACCACGGACGGACCATAAGTCTCGGTCAGGCCATAGACATGGGTAACCTCGATCCCCATATCCTCCATCTTCTTAACCACAGCCGCCGGAGGTGGAGCGCCTGCGGTCATCACTTTGATCTCGTGATCGAAATCCTTAAGGTGATCGGGCGCGTTGGCCAACATGTTCAGAACAATCGGCGCACCGCAGAAATGCGTGACCTTCTCGTCCCGGAAGGCGGCATAAATCGGCTCATCCCGAACCGCCCGCAGGCAAACCGAGACCCCTGCATTTGCCGCCATGGCCCAAGGGAAACACCAGCCGTTGCAGTGGAACATCGGCAAGGTCCACAGATAGACTGAATGCCGGGGCATGCCCCAGTCCAGCAGATCAGATTGGGCATTCAGGGCCGCACCGCGGTGATGATACACAACCCCTTTTGGATTGCCTGTGGTGCCCGAGGTATAATTCAGCGTGATCGCATCCCATTCATCCGCTGGCAGGGACCATGCGAACTCGGGATCGCCTTCGGCCAAGAGCGTATCGTAAGTCAGACTGCCCTTTTTCTCGCCACCATCAAAGCTGGGATCCTCGATATCGATGACGAGAATATCGTGATCAACCTGTTCCAGCGCGTCTTGCACAACCGCAGAAAATTCCGGATCGACCAGCAGCACCTTGGATTCCGCATGGTTCAGGATGAAGGCAATGATCGGCGCGTCCAGCCGCGTGTTAATCGCGTTCAGCACGGCGCCGGCCATGGGAACGCCAAAATGGGCCTCGTACAGTTCGGGGATGTTTGCTGCGATGATCGAAACTGTATCTCCTCGCCCTATTCCACGCCTATCCAGAGCGCTCGCCAGTCGACGACAACGGGTATAGGTTTCGGCCCAGGAATACCGGCGGACGCCATAAACAACTGACGGGTAATCAGGGTAGACCTGCGCCGTCCGTTCGATAAAGCTTAGCGGTGACAGCGGCGTATAATTCGCCTGACATTGATCCAAGTGGCGTTCATATATGTTGGCCCCTGTCATCTGCGGATCCTCCCAAATCGCAAGTTGCGCGAATTGAACACAAACATAGTCCCATGACAAACCCGTAGAAATACGGGCTGAGGCGGCCAAATAACTGTGCTGTGCCCGACTGGCGATACCAACCTGCCCGATCTGGCCCTATCTTGTACTGGCCATTCACGCTGATCTGGGCCATCGAATATACAAGCCGAGGCGACACCGCCTCTGCAAGATGTGCACACGCTAATTTTGAAAGGACATGTCATGGACGGCACGTTCAACGAAAACGATCTTTCCCGCGTCGTCGAAGCCGACCGCGCCCATATTTGGCACCACCTGATCCAGCATAAACCCTTTGAAACCAACGACCCGCGCATCATTGTCGAAGGTAAGGGCATGCGTGTCTGGGATCAAAAAGGCAAAGAGCATCTGGACGCAGTGTCGGGCGGCGTATGGACTGTGAATGTCGGCTATGGCCGCGAATCGATCTGCAAGGCGGTCTATGACCAGTTGATGAAGCTGTGCTATTTCGCCAACTCGGCGGGCTCGATCCCTGGTGCTTTGTTCGCCGAAAAGCTGATCGAGAAAATGCCTGGCATGAGCCGCGTCTATTACACTAACTCGGGTAGCGAGGCGAATGAGAAGGCGTTCAAGATGGTTCGCCAGATCGCCCACAAGAAATACGGCGGCAAGAAGACCAAGATTTTGTACCGTGACCGCGACTATCACGGCTCGACCCTGGCAGCGATGTCGGCAGGTGGTCAGGACGAGCGCAACGCGCAGTACGGGCCTTTCGCCCCCGGTTTCATCCGCGTGCCGCATTGCATGGAATACCGCAAGCACGAGCTGGACGGCGCGCCCGAAGAGAATTTCGGCGAATGGGCCGCGGATCAGATCGAAGAGGTGATCCTGCGCGAAGGCCCCGATACGGTTGGCGCCCTGTGCCTTGAGCCCGTGACAGCCGGTGGCGGCGTGATCGAAGCGCCAGAGGGTTATTGGCAGCGTGTGCAGGAGATCTGCAAGAAGTACGACATCCTGCTGCATATTGACGAGGTCGTCTGTGGCGTTGGCCGCACCGGTACCTGGTTCGGGTATCAACAATATGGTGTGAAGCCGGATTTCGTGACCATGGCCAAGGGTGTCGCCTCGGGCTATGCCGCCATCGCCTGCATGGTGACCACCGAGGAAGTCTTTGACATGTTCAAAGAAGACGCCTCGGACCCGATGGGCTACTTCCGCGATATCTCGACATTTGGTGGCTGTACCGCCGGTCCAGCGGCCGCGATCGAGAACATGCGGATCATCGAGGATGAGAACCTGCTGGCCAACTGTGTCGCTATGGGTGACCGGATGACGGGCAACCTTCAGGCGCTGATGGAAAAGCACAAGGTCATCGGCGATGTACGCGGCAAAGGCTTGTTCCTGGGTGCTGAGCTGGTCGCAGACCGCGCGTCCCGTGAGCCAGTTGATGAGAAGCTTGCCCAAGCCGTTGTGGCCGACTGCATGGCGCAAGGCGTGATCATCGGCGTAACTAACCGCTCGGTCCCCGGTCGCAACAACACTCTGTGCTTCTCACCAGCGCTGATTGCCACCGCGGATGACATCGACCAAATCACCGATGCTGTCGATGGCGCACTGGGGCGTGTATTCGGCTGACACCGATAGCAGTCTCTTAGGATGAGACCATGAAAACCGGCGCTGCTTGCGCCGGTTTTTTTCTCAATACGGATGCCCAAACCCTTAATATGCGACCGGATGTTCCCGCTCAGTGCTGAATGTCGGCGGCCCGGATTGTAGAATCCGTTGATGTATTCGTTGAGCGTAAGCGTTGCAACTGACCCCTGAATTAGCCCCTGATCTGCCTCTTGTTTCCATGGCATATTGTCTAAAACGAGAGGCGGCAGCAACGAGGCAAGTTCCGCAATCATTCTAAGTCTATGGTTTCACCATTTAGGTGCATGCGGGAGGACGCCGTGTCTGGCCACCCGGCTTCAAGCGGTTTGTCAAAACCAAACTTGATCTCGGTGAACTGACTGTTGGTGACATCATGGAGGATTGCAACGTTTCGCAATCCCTCGTCTACAAATGGAGGTCAGGCGTGAAATCTTCACGGGTCAGAAGCGTCGCGCGGAACGAAGAACAAATTTTTTCGAAGGTTCTAGTTAACGAAAAGACGCATCCAGGCCGTGATCCAGAAACTGACAATCGCAATCTTCTGGCGCACCGGGAAAGCACCATGCCTTTCCTGCCAATTATCCGGTGAACTGTTTGGTCAAAATTGCACTCGCGATGGATAGCCATTCATGATTTCACCAGCTGGCAACTTTAAATTCTACGCCGCCACCAAGCCAGTCGATTTTCGTAAAGGTATGGGTGGTTTGGGGGCGATCGTTCTGAATGAATTCGATCTCGATCCATGCTGTGTTGCCATATTTGTTTTCCGTTCGACACGCACGGGCCGGCTGAAGCTCATAGTTTGGGACGGGGCGGGTCTTGTGCTGATCTATAAGCGGATCGGGGGTGAAGGTTTTGAATGGCCACGCGTCAGTGACGGGGTGATGACGATGACCAAATCGCAGTTTGAGGCCCTATTCGAAGGGCTTGATTCGAAGCGTGTGATAACGCGCTCTTCGGACTGCAATCAGTCCCTGATGTGAATAGCAGCGAACGGCGATACCAAGCCCAAAGCAGAATTTTGAGAGATAGTGGAAGGAGCACTCCGCCGTCACCACGGCGAAGTGCTGAATTGTGTGTGTCTAGTCGTTATTGAGACATCCCGCCTTCGCTGGAAACCTGTTTCTCAACTTGGCTTTGATTGGCTAGGTCAGAGCCACGCGGCGGGAACTCTTGGAATGTCTGAAGGTGTTGCTGCACCAGTCGCGCAGCAGGTCCAAACGCCCACATCTTCTGCCCCATCCATTTGGTATACATCCCGGATTCTTCGGCGGCCTTTTCATAAGGGTCGCGGCGCAGATTAAACAACATCGGCGCATTTAATTCTTCTTTTGGTCCGGCCCAGCCATGCTCTTGGATTACGAAATGGGCTTTCCAGTCCCTGTAGCGGACGGCCTGAAGGCTCGTGCCTTCGTAGTAGATGATTTCGTCGCGGTTGCTTTCGGCACCTCCCGTCAAATACGACAGTTGGTTGTATCCGTCCAAATGTGCTGTGTAGCCTTCATATCCAGACAAGAGCGCCTCGGGCAGGTTGTCAGGGCCACCTGCCGCTGCCACCAGCGTCGGCATCCAGTCCATACCGGACATAATGCCGTTTGCAACGCGTCCAGCAGGAACATTGCCGGGCCATTTGATAATCGCCGGAACGCGGAAACCACCTTCCCAGGTTGTTCCTTTTTCCCCGTGAAATGGTGTCGTGCCACCATCCGGCCAGGTCATCGTTTCAGGGCCATTGTCAGCAGTGAAAACCACAATTGTGTTGTCAGTGACACCCAGCTCGTCAAGCCGCGCCATCACTTTGCCCACATTGTCGTCAAGCTCTTGCATCACAACGTCCTGCAGCCCACGCCCATCGCCCAGCATGTCTTCGTATTTGGGGCTCAGGTGCGTCCAAACATGCGCTCTGGCCGGGGCCATCCATACAAAAAACGGTGTGTCCGCTTCGACAGCGCGATCAATAAAGTCGATCGTCTTTTCGGTCACCTCATCATCGAGCGTCTTTTGACGCTCGGGCGGCGCGGGTCCATCGTCCAGGATGCGCTGATTGCCGACCACGCCCCAACGCGGATCCACCGTTTCATCCAGTTCTTCGGTTGCAAAGGCATGTATGATGTTGCGCGGACCGAATTGGGCATTAAATTCGGGATCGTCTGGCCAGTCAGGGTCCGACGTATATTCCATCGCATTCAAATGGTAGAGCCAGCCCCAGTACTCGTCGAAACCTTTTGTTGTTGGCAAAAACTGGTTCTGGTCGCCCAAGTGGTTTTTCCCGAATTGACCGGTGGTATACCCCAAGGCCTTTAGCATGTTTGCAAGCGTGGGGTCTTCATTGCTCAGACCCACGGGATCACCGGGAAGACCAACAGTGTGCATCCCGACACGTACAGGAAACTGACCCGTCAAAAACGCAGCGCGACCTGCGGTACAGGTCGGTTCCGCGTAGTAGTCCGTCAGCCGCGTTCCCGCTTCGGCAAGCTGGTCCAGGTTCGGTGTTTTGATGCTTTTGACGCCTTGGTGGTAGCTTCCCAAGCTGGCCCAACCGACATCGTCAGCCATGATCACCAAAATATTTGGCTTGTCCTCTTGAGCAACTGCGCTTGCGGCGACAGCAACCGAAGCGACGACCGCTCCGACGAAAGTGCGCGCGATTGATAAGCGTTTCTGCATGAATCATCCTTTCTTGCATCGTATCGGGGTCGTCTGGTCGTCCTCATAGCCCCAAATTTATAAGCGCGTAATTACTGTACAGCAGCGGAAAATGTCGCGCTTAAACGTTTGTTGAGCATCGCGTGTGGCTCGATTGAGCTACCATAGTAGAGCTGTGCAAAGGCGGCGATGTCGTTGAACAGAACCACAGCGTTGCCATCTGTGCCTTCATAGACAAGCAGTTTCTGGCAAAAGGCATCAAGACCGATCGCCGGGTAATCCGCCATTGCGACTCCACCGGGCGCGGGCCCCCCGAACAGCAGCAGCTTTGCGGCGGGAAGGGCAACGTCAAACGCGGCAGCTTCTTTCATAAAATCGATCTCGCCGAACCAAATTGTGTCTGTTTGCGCGGTCACTGCTTTTTCGAGGCGCACAACCGTTTCGGCAACGTCATACGCCGACGCAATTTCAATAATGCCAAAATCACGCTCGACAGCATCGGTGGGAATCGGGCTCGGGTCTGCGCCATCAACCGCGCGCAGTACCGCTTGCAGGCGCTCATCAAAGGCAGCAAGGGCCGCTGACCCCTCAAGTCCGTGACGTTTGGCGATGAACGCAGAGGACGTGTAAGATAAGGACGGCTTAGCCTCGTCGCCGTATGACAACACCCTGAAGGGCAGATCCAACCCCGCACGAATGTTCTCGCTCAGGATGGCAGCGTTCACGCCGGGATCAGAGAAAAGCAAAACTCTCGACGGTGGCATCTCCACGCCTTCGCCAGCCGCCAAACGGGCATGATCTATCTCGATCACCCTTGCCATTTTGGCATCTGTCACCGCCTCTGCCACTGCTTCGAACAAAACATCGGTGTCGGCTTGCAGTGTATCATCTGCATCGGCGGAGATCGGAGTTAATGCCAGCGCAGCGGCCAACAGAGTGTTTCGGATACCCAAGTTGACCCTCCTGATCAAACCGCGCCTTGTTGACGCAAACGAAGCAGAGCCAAAGCTGCGAAAAGGATTTCTGCCAAAAAGTAGAACACCAGCAAGAAATTTGGCAAGCCATCGACCAAAAAGCTCAGCAGTCGGCCAGCGGCGAGCCCGGCCATGAAGAGGAACAGGCTCCAAAGGGCGGCGTTTGTAAGGGCGGGCTTGAATGCCCCGGCAATCCAAAACATCAACATCGCCAGATACAGCCCCATAATTGCCCGGAAGATGTGGGTGAGCTCTGTCGTGTCGACTGGAAATCCCAGCAACATCGGCACACTCGCCGACGGCATCGCGCCATAAGACAGTGCGATCGGGAACAACCCAACGGATGCGAGCAACAAAACAAAACGGCCAGACAAGGAATCTCCCTTTTGGCTGCCTCTACAAGAGCCAGATAGAATATACTTTCAATTCCGCGTTAGGCAACTCAGAACCATGGTCAATTTCCTTACCGCCGGAAACTTACGCGGGACGTTAGGATAGTACCGCAGGCACGACCTGCATATCAGGCTTTGTCCCCAACTCAGTCACGCATGTACCACGAGACGAATTACCGCTTCGTACCGCGACTTGATCCTTAATCCGCCCGTTGATGTTGCTTGCGCAGCGAATGGCCGGTCTGGTGAAGCTGCATTGCGGCGCCGTCGAGGAAGATGGATGTCTCCTTTGGGCCATCTGCTACGATGCTAGTTCTGCGAATCTGGCAGATGCCGCACCGCATCTGAGGTCGGCACTGAGCCCAACCTGTACCTTCAGTATTTTTGCTGCGCGCGTTCGCAGCACGAAAATCGCCGTAAGAGGTCAGGTTCCGCCGTCGCAGGGCAGCGGCAAAATCTGCCTTTCGTCGATTGCGCAGAATTTTTAATACGACATTTTCACAGGTTGTAAGA
Source organism: Ruegeria sp. CDSA221 (assembly GCF_059611825.1). Taxonomy (NCBI): domain Bacteria; kingdom Pseudomonadati; phylum Pseudomonadota; class Alphaproteobacteria; order Rhodobacterales; family Roseobacteraceae; genus Ruegeria; species Ruegeria sp. CDSA221. Next base: position 20,886 of record NZ_JBXWPK010000020.1, on the reverse strand, counting down.
CAAGACGGCCATCGGCTTCAATCTCGCCAACAGCCGCTGACAAATTTAAGAACCGGATTTCCCTGTCAGCATAAATTGATTTGAAGGTGCGCCTGCCCGTCGCTTGTCCGTTCAACAGAATGTCCTTTGGGACCAATTACACCACGAATGCGCAAGCGGAAATTTGAGAAGCCTTCGGATGTGACAACGTCTACGGCTTCATCCAAGTGCACCTCTAACCGGAACCATCCTGGTTTCATGATCGAAATAGAGATCACATGCCCCGTGAACGGTTGCGATAGATACGTTCCGCTGACCTTGTCCCCGATGGCCCATCCCTTGGTTGGTCCGTTTCCGATGGCTGCAAACATCGTGTTCCAATCGCGGAACCCGTGTTGGTGGGCGACCAACTCGAGGGACTTGGCATGGCCAATCGATGCACCTTCCTCGGTCAATTTTGTGCGCAAACGCTTAGCTTGATCCTTAGCTTGCGTAGCTGACGGAAATTGCGTGTTCATGACGCCACTCCTTTTTTGGTGTGGAAAATGCCCCATTTTAGCTCTGGGTCTTGGGCGGAGAGCCAAAGCACTACAACAGTAAGACCCAACATCATCACTTCGGCCAGCGGACCCGCATACCAGATGCCAACTTCGCCAAACCAGAAGGGCAACAGAAACGTCAACGGGATCGCAAATGCATAAGGTTTTGTCAGCCCTAGAAGGGCTGCCTTTCCTGCAGATCCAATCGCCTGAAAATAGGTCGCAATCATCATCAACGGGCCCAACAGGAAAAAGACACATGTCATTACCGGCAAGATGCGCGCAACCTCTGCAATGACCGACGTGTCGTCTACAAACGCACTGGCGATCCGGCTAGGCATGCTAATCACAACGACCTGCACGATTGCGCAATAAACAAACGCGACCCAAAGTGCCATGCGCAGGCTTGCATCTGACCTTTGCCAAAGTTCAGCACCATAGTTGTTGCCCGTGATCGTCTGCATTGCAAACGACAAGCCCAGAAGTGGCAGGAACGCAAAGGTGATGACCCGCGTGATGATCCCGTAAGCAGTAATTGTGTCGGCGTAACCCGGGCGACCAATCCATTGGAGGGCTGAGATAATCGCGGCCGACCCGAGAGCTAGTCCAATGAAATTGAGGCTTTGTGGTGCACCCAGTGCGAGGATCCGCCCCCATTTTCCGCATACGGAATGGGACAGCAAGGTCGCAGGACGCAGCGATGTTTCCCCAAACAATCGGTACGCAAAAATGATAGCAAACGCGAGCGCCTGTGCCGCCGCAGTTCCATAGGCTGACCCAGCTACGCCCATGTCCAGAACGGCGATGAGTACGTAGTTGAACCCCATGTTTGCAATCGAAACCAGCAGGCTCATCGCGGCCATAAAGCCCACGCGCCCTTCGTTGCGCAGCGCATCAGAATTTACCGACAACACGAACAAAAGCGGTGAGAAGAACACCGTAATCCGCAGGTAGACCAACCCCATCTGCGCCAAAGTCTCTGACCCACCAGCGGCCAGCAATGCAACTGGCTGGCCCAATAGAAGGAACAACACTATCAGAACTGCGCCCAACCCAATTGCCAGCCCATGTGCGCCAGCAAACGTGGCACGCGCGCCGTTCATGTCACCCGCGCCAAGGGATCGCGCCAGAAGGCTCGACATGCCGTTCGCCACAAGCGTGGAAAGCGCCACAATCAGCATGTAGATCGGGAACATCAACGTGACCGCAGCCAGCGCATCAGGGCCTACATAAATGCCCAGAAACAGCGCATCTGCAACAGACAGAAGCCCATTCATCCCCATCACGAAAATGATCGGGAGTGCGGTCCTAAAGTAGATGGTGCCAAGCGGCCCATCGGTGAATGTATTAGTGGGGCTATCGGTCATATCTCTCTTGCCTGATCGCTCAATTTGAGATGGGACCCGCATTACCATCCGCGCGATATGCGGAAAGAGGTAGATAGAGAATTACGTCGCAGAACTTAACCAAGACAAAAGTCAGCGGGAGGCAGGCGTCCACAGCCTGTACGTTGGCTAATCTGAAATTTTTCTGTCGTCAAGCGGTTAGTCTGCATCCGATTTTGCGGAAGCTGACTTACGCCGCGTTGCAGAAAAATTGGTAAAATGGGCTCTTACCACCAGTTGAAGTGCTCCGCAGAGAGTGGCGACAGGAGAGCCCATAGTTAGAGACGCAGCAACGTGAACCAATGTCTGCTGCTGCTATGCTATAGCCACAATCGGAGGGATTTTACGACCATGGGACAATTCGCCAGCTGATTGGATCAACGTGTTGGCGTCAATGCGGAAATGACGGTACAAATCCGCAATAGACCCGGTTTGGCCGAAATGCTCCACACCGTGCGGAATCGTTTTGTGGCCATGAACGGCACCCAACCAGGACAAAGTTGCCGGGTGTCCGTCGATCACTGTGATCAATGCGCAGTCGCGCGGCACATCTGCCAGCAGCGTTTCGATATGTGCCTCAGCGCCCCGAATGCCATTTGTGCGCGCCCGTTGCGCTGCAGTCCAGCCGGCGTTCAACCGGTCGGCAGAGGTCACTGCCAGAACGCCAACATCCCGCCGCCCCTGGGCGATATGGCCCGCTGCCCTGATGGCCTCCTGGGCAACCGCGCCCTGATAAGCAATGACAACTTCGCAGTTCGGTCCCGGTTTGCGTAGCCAATAGGCACCGTCGATGGCCCCCTGACGGAAATTGTCATCCACGCGTTTACCGGGCTGCTCAATCGGGTTGGTCGTCAGACGTAAATAGACCGAACCGCCGGTCTCGTCGCGCAACCACGTGCGTTCATCGGGATCTCCCTCGCCATCTTTTTGCATATAGGCAAAGGCCCATTCCATGATGACCGCCAATTCATCCGCAAAGGCGGGCTCAAATGCGGCCAACCCGTCTTGCGACATGCCAATCAGCGGCGAAGCGATTGATTGATGCGCCCCGCCTTCCGGCGCCAAAGTGACGCCAGAGGGCGTGCCCACGATCATGAAACGGGCATCCTGATAACAGGCGTAATTCAACGCATCCAAGCCACGGGACACAAAAGGATCATAGACCGTTCCAATGGGAATAAGCCTTTTGCCAAAAACCGAGTGCGAAAGCCCTGCCGCCGCCAGAAGCAAAAACAGGTTCATTTCAGCAATGCCAAGTTCGATATGCTGACCATCTGGTGTAAACTCCCACTTCGCGGTGGAGGGGATATTTTCAGCCTTGAAAGTGTCGGATTGATGGGTGCGCGCAAACAGTTTCCTGCGATTGACCCAAGGGCCAAGATTGGTTGTGCCGGTCACATCCGGAGAGGTCGTCACGATCCGCTCGGCCAGCGCGCTGTTGCCTTTGGACAGGTCATCCAGAATCTTGCCGAATGCCATTTGAGTCGAGATTTCACGACCCGGATCCAACTCAACTGAGGGGACGTCGATAACGTCATCTGAGTATCGGCGCGGCCCGCTGGCGAAGAAGGGCGTCTTTGCCAGCATTTTCTCAAACGCTGCCGGGTCTGCGATGGTGGCAAAGCGCTCCCATTCATCACCCTCAGTAACACCCATGAATTTCTTCCATTCTGCCATCTGAGTCTTGTTCATCAACCCACCATGGTTGTCCTTGTGACCAGCAATCGGCGTCCCCCAGCCCTTGATCGTATAGGCAAGGAAACAGACCGGGCGGTCGTGATCTATTGCGGCGAAGGTATCTGCCATGGTGGTGACGCAGTTCCCACCCAGATTTTCCATCAGAGCGGCCAGTTCGTCATCGCTGCGCGCATCAAGCAACGCGCTTACGTCGCCTTGATCGCCGAGGGTTTCCATCAGTCGCTCGCGCCACACCGCGCCCCCCATGAAGGTCAGTGCCGAGTAGAGCTGGTTGGGGCACTGATCAATCCATTGACGCAGCTTCTCTCCGCCCGGCTCTTTAAACGCAGCGCGTTGCAAAGCGCCGTATTTAACCCGCACAACATCCCATCCGAAGGCGTCAAAGATTTTCTCAATCCGTTGGAACAGTACTTCACGCGCGACACCGTCCAATGACTGGCGGTTATAATCAATGATCCACCAGCAATTACGCAGATCGTTCTTCCATCCCTCTTGCAGGGCCTCATAGATATTGCCTTCGTCCAGCTCAGCATCGCCAACCAATGCGATCATGCGTCCAAGCTTTTGCGTATCGCCCCAGGATTTGGCCTGTACATAATCCTGCACAAGTGACGCAAACGAGGTGATAGCAACGCCAAGGCCCACCGACCCGGTCGAAAAATCCACGTCATCGATATCTTTCGTGCGGGAAGGATAGCTTTGCGCGCCACCAAATCCGCGAAAGTTCTCCAACTTCTCACGGGTCTGGTTGCCCATCAGATACTGAATCGCGTGAAAGACCGGCGAGGCATGCGGTTTGACTGCTACGCGATCTTCCGGGCGCAGGGTCTGAAAATATAACGCGGTCATGATCGATACCATCGACGCCGAAGACGCCTGATGCCCGCCAACCTTGATCCCGTCAGCTTTGGGCCGAATGTGGTTCGCATGGTGGATCATCCAGTGGGACAGCCACAGCAAACGTTGTTCAATTGTTTTGAGATCAATGGACATGGTCAATTTCCTTAAGCTGCGCTGCGGACAGGGGGTCTTGGCAAGGCTTGTTCGAGATCGTGGATCACGTCGTCGATCCCCTCCAGGCCAATGGACAATCGCACCAGCCCATCGCTGATGCCGTGTGCGGCGCGTTCTTCAGGCGTATAGGTCGAATGGGTCATGCTGGCCGGGTGCTGCACCAGTGTTTCAGCATCTCCCAATGATACGGCGCGGGTGATCATTTGCAGTCTGTTCATCATCGCGCGCCCTGCTTCCAGACCGCCATCCAGTTCAAATGCAATCATGCCGCCGAATTTGGACATCTGCCGCTGCGCGACATCATGCTGTTCGAAACTGCTCAGTCCCGGATACCAGACCTTTCGCACACCGGCGGATTGCTCCAGATATTCGGCGATGGTCGCAGCGCTGCTGCAATGCCGATCCATGCGCAATTCCAGTGTCTTGAGGCCGCGCAGTATGAGCATCGCGTTAAACGGGGCCATGACCGCGCCGGTCATATCCTTCATCCCATAGAGGCGGATTTCAGTCACCAGCTCGGCCGATCCGGCCAGCAACCCTGCAACAACATCTCCGTGACCGCCTAGATATTTCGTCGCCGAGTGCAGAACGATATCTGCGCCATGTTTGATTGGCTGGGTCAGATAGGGCGTGGCATAGGTATTATCCACCACCACGTAGGCGCCGTTGGCATGGGCAATGGCTGATACAGACTGGATATCTACAAGGCGCATATTCGGATTGGCGGGTGTTTCAAAATAGACCACCTTGGTTTTTCCGCTGATCGCCTCTATCAGGTTTTCCGGCTCCGTCAGATCCACATGGGTCACTGTCACACCGAATTTTGCCAGCCCGTGCCGCATGAAGGAAAATGTGCAGCCATAGAGCGTCTTGTCGAGAATGACCTCATCCCCCGGGGCAAGAAGAGTCCACATCGTTGCAGTGATCGCCCCCATCCCCGAGGCCAGGGCCAATCCTGCCTCTGCCCCCTCAAGCACCGCGATGCGTTGCTCCAGCAAATCGCAAGTCGGGTTCGAGATGCGCGAATAAACATGCCCTGCCTGCTCGCCCGCGAACATCGCACCGCCTGCTTCCGCGGTTTCGAAAGCGAATGTCGAGGTCAGATGCAGCGGAGGCGTCAACGCTCCTTCGTTTTCCATCGGGTTATAGCCATGGTGAATGGCAAGAGTGGAGAAGCTGTCGGGGCGGTTGCGCATTGGGTGACTCCTTGGTTTTCAAGAAGCAGAGTATGACGACACGAGTGGCAAAATATTCCAAAAATGTCTTATACTACCTCGTTTGTAGCAGTATATGCTAAACTATGAAAAAAATAGACCGTAAAGACCAACAGATCATTCGAGCGTTGCAGCGCAATGGTCGAATGACGAATCAAGACTTGGCAGCAGAGGTGAACTTGTCACCTTCGCCCTGTCTGAGGCGGCTGAAGCTGCTCGAGCAAAATGGAATCATCACCGGCTATAGCGCCAACATAGACGCCGAGGCCTACGGGTTGCCGGTAACGGTATTCGTTCACGTCAAACTGGAAAGCCATACTGAAGCGACAGTAAAGAAATTCGAAGCAGCCATTGCGCGGATTGACCAGGTACTGGAGTGTTTCGTTATGACCGGCTCATCGGATTACCTGCTTCGTGTGGTCGTGGCTGATCTGTCAGATTACGAAAAATTCGTTCGCAGAAAGTTGCATCCTCTTGGAGGTATTGCCTCCATGGACAGCAGCTTTGTCTACGGAGTTGTCAAGAAGACAAATGTATTTCCAGTGACAGAGTAACGTTGCTTGTTGAACTGAGATGAAATGATTGCGGACATTAGCGCAGATGCAGCGAAAGCTCGCTTTATGCGTCATTCCAACAAATGCTGCACATCGAACGAATGAGTGGATTAGGTCATTCTATGGGGAGTACTTGAATTTATCCCTAACTAGGGATAAATGCGCAACATGAGACATAAAAATCAAGCCCGAGAAAACCAAACCCTGGTGCTGGCCCTGCTACGCAGTCAGCAATTATTCATGCGCGCTATGGTGTCTGCGTTTCGTTCGGCGGGCCTTACAGCGCCACAATGGGACGCGCTGGAAACACTTAGCAACAAGGGTCCGCTGTCAATCAACGATCTGATGCGGCTGACACTGTCTACATCCGGCAACCTGGATGTGGTTGTCAAAAACCTGGTTCAAGCCGGATGGGTGGAAAAGAGTGTCGATGAAACCGACAGACGGGCGCGTGTTCTGTTATTGACCGCAGCCGGGCGCCAAAAAGTGGCCGAATTCCTGCCACTCCACAATCAAGCTCTGGAACAGATTTTTGGTGATCTCAGCGTGCAGGACAAACGCCAGACGATCAAGACACTCAACCAACTCCGAAAAAAACTGCCTCAACCTTAGAAAGTCGTAACATGCCTAACAAAACACTCCTGACCGTGCATGGCGTGATTTACATGTTGTTCGCGCTCGCGCTGTTCTTTGCCCCGGCCATCCTCTGGCCAAACTACGGCCTGCAATTAAACGACCAATACGCTGTGTTCCTGTCACAGCATAACTCGATATTTCTGGGCGGCATCGGGATCATCAGCTTCCTGTTTCGGGACGTAGAACATGGCAGTGAAGCTGCAATCGCCCTTCTCACAGGATTGATGTGGACCAATCTACTTGGCGTCATCATCACGCTTTACGCCTGCCTGACAGGAGTTTTCACCGGGTTTGGCTGGTCTGACCCCATCTTCTTCGCCTTGCTTGCGGTCCTATGCTTCTACCAACTCGGGAAAAACCGCTGAACTTTCCCAAACTCACAAAGGAAACTAAACATGAGTACACTGAAAGTCTGGGATCTGCATATGACCTATGAAGGTCCGATCACAGAAGAATTTCTCGCCGGCACCGAGCAACTTGCAAAGAGTATCGCGGAGGAGCCGGGAATAATCTGGAAGATTTGGACTGTCGAAAATGGAACCAATCACTATGGGTCCACATACCTGTTTCGGAACCGCGAATATCTGGAAAGCTATAAAAGTATGCATCTGAAGCGCCTGGAAGCGATAGGGATCACAGTGACCGCCGACCATGTTTTCGACATTATGGAGGAGGTCAGTCGCATCAACAGAGCCCCACTTGAAGGCTGACGAGCAATAACGGACATTGGCACGCTCAACGTTGATGTCCGGTTCGGTCCGCTATCCGGAATTGCAAAGTTTGGTCTTGATTGTCCGCTTTGGGCTGGGTCTGTCATTTGTAGCGTTTGGTATCACCGCTTCTTCACTAAGATACTCGTGATTTTGCTTGAGCTGGCGTCAACACGACCACCTTGCTTTATGACAGATCAGACACATTGATAAGGTAGACGAAAACCATGGCAGAACGATTTGAGCGTCACCGTCAAGCTTGGACACAAGAGGAAATTCAAAAATTGCACCTACTGGTGTCAAAGGGGATGGGCTTGAAGGCCATTGCCAAAGCTCTCACGCGCTCTGAGGAATCGACCAAGAGCAGAGCGAAGCTTGACAAAATAAAGATCAAGAAAGCACGCTGATTTTGGTGCCTTTAGTGTACTCCTGTCGTTCTTTACTGCCACGACCAATGTCCGATTTGGGCTGATTGAGCTAAAAAAACCAGATTTTAGTGAAGATGGGCGAAAAACTTGCCCGCAGAAGGCCTTTCCGAATATTCGTCGGGGGTCGGCCCAATACTCTCGTCGGCAATGTCCGAAGCTTTCAGTGGCCCTACCAGGCACTGGGTTGCAATTAAGGCGCCACAACGGGTTCTGGCAGAATGGAATTCAGTTGCTCGGTTTGTTAGGGTTCTGCACCCAAACACCCAATTTAAAAAGCTGCCTTACGGATTAGCGTAGTGAAAAGAAGGAAAGCTATGCCTTGCAACGATCCTAACTTCTGCTGATACAGTGGCGAATTGACCGACAACTTGGCATTCAAAAATCCCGCCCGGTGCTTCGATTGTCACGGACCTGCCGGGAGATAGTGACCCGTTGCCCTCGCACGCCACCACAACAGACAATGCGCCTGTCCCCCCAGCCGAATTTGCCAGTTCTCCCTTTTCAGAGGACCAGACAGTTTTAATATGGTTCTTCCCTGATTTCGAACTGAACATGACCAAGTATTTACCGTAGCTGCCGCCAATGCCAAAATTAGACATCGGGTATTGTTTACTAGCCGCCCCGCTTAACTCAATTGCAGCGTTGGTCAATTTTTGGCGCTCACTAAGCGAAATACCTAGATAGTCTGCATCGACAACCAAATACGGCAACCCGGCATCGACTAGAGAAACTGGAATGTTTCCATTTAGAGGAAGATTCAATATTTGATTATTAATCAATAGCTTGGGCTTGACAGTAAACCACTTGGCATGTGTCATAACGCTACCTGTTCGGGTTACTTGTACTTCCATGACACCATTTGCTGTTTCCAAAGCAACAACTTGTTGATCTTTGGCTAATGCTTGACGCTTCGCGCTCGCAATTATGGTGGCTGCAGCCATGAGTGCGGTTCCGGCATATGGTGCGTATGCAAACTGAGAGGCTAGAAAAAGTGCCCCATCGGTACCTTGCTCAAAGGGTGGATAGAGTAGGCAAGAGTTGATGAGGTGGTTTCCATTTGGTGGGAGGTTCAAAAAACCCCGAAACTGTTCATGATCCGAACGAAGCTCCAGCAAGGCGCCAGCCGCGTTCCTAGAAACTAGTTTAGGAAGACCAGAAACTGCCACTCGAAGAATATCTCCAGCGAGATCTACATCTATCGCACCCGTTTGTCCCTGGTGTTTATTAGGCATTGTTCGGCGTCCTGGATATCGTGTGCTACCTTGTAGCTTCTGGCTGCAAACATCCATGCTTGCTTTCAGCTGATGGTGTATTGGACTGAGTCTGTGTGAAAACTCTGGATGATGTATGCTTTTCGGCAAAGGCTGGAGGCATGTATGTCGAGATTTATCGCAGGCGCCGAGCGAAGTCAGTCGATGCTTTTCCCGACCAGCTTGAAGATTGGACCAACGGGTGCGTAGCCACACCACGACGTCAATAATGCTGCAAAACCCCACTTTGTTGCGCATCTCGGACTACAAAGCTTAATTGTGAAAGTCCGCTAATAGCGCACAGCGGACGTCGAGATTTTTCAATAGCTAGGTGGATGCTACTTGGACGCTAGAGGCCTCACCAATACCAGTAGTTGCTTTCCAGGAAGAGGCATTGTTTCCATCTCAAACCTGAGCGTCGTGAAGGCTCACAACTTGAATTTTCCTGGAAAAAGTCCGCCTAAAAATCTTCGAATAAGTTCAGCAGAGCGTCGTCGCGAAAAAACCTGCATATCGGTAAGGTAATTTACCCACATTCCTTCCAGTAAGGCCAACGTTCCGCTGGTGGCATCATTCACCAAGTTCGGATCATGTCCGTTTTGTTGGGCTATCTCCGTGAACGCACGCCGCAATGTCTCGACAAGTTTGGGATCCTGAGTGCTGCTGTATCGGGCAATACCTGGGTGTGAGCTCGCGATGCCTCGGAATGCATGCCAGATTTTCGTACTTCGTGGATTGAGCAAAGCTTCGGATAGATCCGCCTCGATCACAGCCATCACTCGCTCTTCGGGCGATGCATCCGAGCCCAGTTCGGTCATTCTGTCCATCTCGGCATAATACTCGGTACTGAAATGCTGGGCCGCTGCGGTCAGCAAATTGTCCTTCCCCCCGAAATGCAAATGGATCATTCCGCGCGACAGACCTGAGCGCTCGCAAATGCGACTGACCGAGGTATCGGTGACTCCAATATCAGCAATAGTATCCAGTGTCGCCTTGATCAGAAGCTGCCTGTTGGCTTCTGGATCGCGCTTCGAGCTACGTTTTCTTCCTTTAGGCTCTGTCACTCTATTCAATGATTCCATCAGCTTAGGGTCTTCTCATATGGGTGGCTCACAGGAAGATTGACACGAAAGGCCTTTCTGGCGCAACATTAAATGGACGATCGTCCATTAGAGACTCGTAAGTACCGAGATGGGAGATAGGGTGATTTTTCGTAGCGAAGCGTCCCGGGGTTATACCCTCAGCGCACCAGCCACGGCATACGTGGGGTTTCTGGTGGCGGCGCCTTTGGTGATCCTGATCGCCTATTCGTTCTGGACCCAAACCTACGTAACGCTCGACAAGACACCGACGCTGAAAAACTATAGCGACGCGTTTGCTGATCCGCTGGTCCGTCACCTGATGTTGCGGTCGATCTGGATCGCCGGAGCAGTTACGGTAGTCACTGCCGCACTGGCCTATCCCATCGCGTACTTCATCGCGATGAAGGCCCGGAAAAAGACCATCTGGCTTCTGCTCATCACCATTCCGTTCTGGTCCAGCTACCTCCTGCGCGTATTTGCCTGGAAACTCATCCTTGGGTTCAACGGGGTGATGAATTCTGCACTGCTGATGCTTGGTCTGATCGACGAACCGCTCGACTTCTTACTCTACAATGAATTCGCTGTCGTACTGACGCTTGCCCATGCCTGGGCACCTTTTGCGATCCTGCCGATCTATGTCTCGTTGCAGAAGATCGATCCAAGCCTGTTGGAGGCCGCCACCGACCTCGGCAACAGTCCTTTGCAACGCTTCATGCGGGTGACGCTGCCGTTGACCATCCCAGGGATCATTGCAGCTTGCCTGATCATCTTCATTCCGACTGTCGGTGACTACGTGACCCCAGCGCTGGTCGGCGGATCGGACGGGAAGATGATTGCCAATCTTATTCAGGTGCAGTTCGGGGCCGCCAACAACTGGCCTCTCGGTGCCACACTTTCGCTGATCGCGATGCTGTCGGTCGGGTTCGTCGCCATCGTGTTTGTCATTACCGCCACCCAGCTTGGGAGGAGGATCAGATGAAGCGTCCCTCGACCCTGACAGCCTATGCTTTTCTGTATTTGGTTTTTCTGTACCTGCCGGTTCTTTTCCTACCTTTGTTCTCGTTCAACAGCGGTACAATCGTTGCCTTTCCGATCAAGGGCTGGACGCTGGACTGGTATCGGAAGCTGGGCGAACAGGATACGTTGATCCAGGCCCTTTGGAATTCGCTTGGTGTTGGCACGGTCGTCGCACTTCTATCAACCGCCATGGGGCTGTTCGCTGCGCGCGCCTTTGTTCGATACCGTTTTCGGGGTCAGCGTGCTGCTGAAGGTTTGGTGATGCTGCCTTTGGTCATACCTGGCATTATCGTGGCCTCGTCAATGCTGGTCCTGTTTCTGTTTCTCGGTCTCAAGCCGTCTTTGCTGACCGTTGTTCTGGGCCATACGTTTCTTGCGCTGCCATTTTCCGTCTCGATCTTGAAGTCCGCGTTCGATGACTTCGACGCGTCGCTGGAAGAAGCATCTTACGATCTGGGCGTCGGCGTGTTCGAAACCTTTCGTCGCGTGACGCTGCCGGTCGTTTCCCCCGGTATCGTAGCCAGCATGCTGGTCACTTTTACGGTCAGCTTCGATGAGTTCGTCCTGGCCTTTTTCCTGTCAGGCAACCAGCCAACCCTGCCGGTCTATATCTGGAGCCAGATCCGTTTCCCCGCCAAGCTTCCAAACGTTTTGGCCTTGGGCTCTATCCTGCTGCTCACCTCGGTTCTGCTTTTGGTACTGGCCGAGTATTTCCGCCGCCGCTCATCCGCATCAGAGGTCCGATGACAGACAGAAACATCATAGAACTCAGGGGCGTCGAAAAGCGCTATGGCACATTCCTGGCGGCCAGCGGGATCGATCTCGATCTCAAAGAGGGCGAGTTTTTTTCACTCCTCGGCCCCTCGGGATGTGGCAAAACCACGGTATTGCGGATGATCGCGGGCTTCCAGGAACCGACCGAGGGTACCGTGCTGATCGACGGTCAGGATATGGAAGGTGTGCCTGCCAACAACCGTCCAACGAATATGGTATTTCAGAGCTACGCCATCTTCCCGCACCTGAACGTCGGGAACAACGTGGCCTATGGCTTGCGGGGCAAGGCGCCCAAGGCCGAGATCGAACAGCGCGTAGCCGAGGCCCTGGAAATGGTCGAGCTGGGCGGTCTTCAGGATCGCGGCGCAAGTGAATTGTCGGGTGGGCAGCGGCAAAGGGTGGCGCTTGCCCGCGCGCTTATCATGCGACCCAAGGTGTTGTTGCTGGACGAGCCCTTGTCAGCACTCGACAAGAAGCTGCGCGAACAGATGCAATTTGAAATGCGCAACCTGCAGCAATCCCTTGGCATTACCTTTGTGATGGTCACACACGACCAATATGAGGCGATGACCATGTCCGATCGTATTGGCGTGATGTTCAATGGACGACTCAAGCAGGTGGATACACCAACCACGCTTTACGCCCGTCCTTGTGATCAGCAAGTGGCCAGTTTCATCGGTGAGATGAACATACTGCCTGCCCAATTATCAGGCGAAACAGGCAATATGTTGTCGATCGATGCAGCCGCCTTCGGGCGGATTGAGATTGAGAGAAATCCCAACGTTGCGACCAGTTCTAAAGACATGAACATCGGTATTCGCCCGGAACAATTGGAAATCGCTGCTGAAAAGCCAGAAGACTATCCATCAACGGTTCAAGGCACTGTCAGCAACGTCGCCTTCTATGGCGAGAACATTCACTATCACATTCAGGTTGCGGGAGCCGAAAAGCCAATCTCGGTCTCGGTTCCCAACTACTTTCACACGGTCGATTTCAAACGCGGCGACGCAGTTTGGCTGGGGCTTCAGGGGGCAAGCGTGATCGATCTAGGTACAGACACAAAGTAAAATAGTGGGAGGATAAAATGAGAGTTCAGGGAATTGCGGCCTTCGCATGTGCGACGGCGATAAGTACGGGAAGTGCCATAGCAGGTGGCGCTGATCTAACGGTTTTTGACTGGTCGGGATATGAAGACCCCGGGTTCTTTGCCAGCTACATGGAAAAATACGGGGATGAGGCGCCAAGCTATTCCTATTTCGGAAGTCAGGAGGAAGCCTTTACGAAACTGAGTTCGGGTTTCACGGCTGATCTGGCGCATCCTTGTTCCGACGCGGTCCGGAAATGGGTCGCAGCCGATCTGATCCAGCCGCTCGATGAAAGCAAGCTGACCAATTGGGCCGATGTTTTACCTGAGATTAAGGAAGTCGACGCCATCGTCCTGGACGGCCAGCTTTACATGTTGCCGTTCGAGTGGGGGAACACGGGTCTTATCTATCGTACCGACAAAATCTCGGGGGATGATATCTCGCTGCAATTGCTGGCTGACCCGGCCTATGCAGGTAAGATCGCGATCCCGGATGCGGCGTCGTCTGCATATGCCCTGGCTGCGCTGGCCACTGGAAACGCTGATGATTACACAAATCTGAGCGATGAGCAGTTCAAAGAAGCATCGGATTTCCTGCGCTCAATCCACCCAAACATGCGCTTTTACTGGTCCGATGCGGGTCAGTTTGATCAGGCCATGACCAGCGGTGAGATCGAAATGGGTTGGGCCTGGAACCAGTCCGAACTGAACCTGATCTGGAACGAAGTGCCTGCCGCCATGATGCGTGACGTCGACAAAGGTATCGCGACTTGGGCGTGTGGCTACGTGCATCTGAAGTCTTCCACGACACCGGTCGATCAGGTCTATGATCTGTTGAACGCGCTCACTGATCCTGCAAGCGGCCAATACATCATCGACAACTGGGGTTACCCACATTCCAACGCAAAAGCCTTCGAAGTTGCCGATCAAGCCAATATCGAAGCCTATGGTTTTGCCGATCCGAAAAGCTTCTTCGAAAGCAGTTTGTTCTTTGACGCGGTGAACCCCGAGTTGGAGGCAAAAATGCTGGCAGAATTTGAACGGATCAAAGCCGGATTCTAACACAACCATATTTCCGGGGCCTTCGGGCTCCGGAACCCAAATATAGGAAAAACGCGTGATTATGTCGGACGCGAACCCATACGCTCTGCTCTTCGAACCGGTTCAGATCGGGCCTGTCACAGCCAGAAACCGCTTTTATCAGGTGCCGCATTGCACCGGACTGGGACACCTCAGGCCACGGGCGGATGCTGCCGTCCGCGGAATGAAGGCTGAAGGTGGTTGGGCAGTGGTTTCCAATCAGGAGACCGAGATACACCCGACCTCGGACTTGTCCCCCTATGCCGAGGGGCGATTGTGGGATGGACGCGATGTACCTGCGTTGCGGCTGATGACAGATGCAGTACATGCACATGGTGCGCTGGCAGCCATCCAGCTGGTGCACAATGGCAACCATGCGCAGAACCTGCTGACCCGGGCTCCGGTTCTTGCACCTTCCGAGATGTCTGTCGATACGACGCATCCCAAGCAGGCGCAGGCCATGGATAAAGCTGATATTCGCGAGTTCCGCCGCTGGCACCGCGAGGCCGCCCTGCGCGCGAAAGATGCCGGATTTGACATCATTTACGTCTATGCCGGACACAACATGACTTTGGCGCAACATTTCATGCTGCCGCATATGAACCAGCGTAGTGATGAATATGGCGGGTCGCTTGAAAACCGTGTGCGCCTGACACGCGAACTGCTGGAAGACACCCACGAAACTGTAGGTGACAGCTGCGCTGTGGCGCTCCGTTTTGCCATTGATGAGATGGTGGGCGCTGACGGCATGCAGGCTTCAGAAGAAGGCCGTGCCGTGGTCGAGCTTTTGGCCGATCTTCCTGACCTATGGGATGTGAACGTAGCCGACTGGTCCAATGACAGTGCCACAACTCGCTTTCAACCAGAAGATGGCTATCAGAACGCGTTTCTGTCGCACGTCAAACAGGTAACACGGAAACCCGTGGTTGGTGTTGGTCGCCTGACGTCCCCCGATATGATGCTGTCGATGGTCAAAAAGGGAATTGTCGACCTTATCGGAGCGGCGCGACCTTCCATTGCGGACCCGTTCATACCGAATAAGATTGAAGAAGGCAGGATCGACGAAATTCGCGAATGCATCGGCTGCAACATCTGCGTGTCTTCGGACAATCTGGGTATTCCGATCCGCTGCACCCAAAACCCGACCATGGGCGAGGAATGGCGTCGCGGCTGGCACCCCGAGATCATTGCAACGAAAAAAAGCGAGGCGGAAGCACTGGTTATCGGTGGCGGACCCGCGGGTCTTGAGTGTGCCATGCAAATCGCACGGCGCGGCTATCAGGTGACCTTGGCCGAAGCCTCAGCTGAATTTGGTGGACGTGTTGCAAAGGAAAGCAGGCTTCCCGGCCTAGCGGCCTGGTCGCGCGTCGTCGATTATCGCCTGAATGATCTGAAACAGCGCGGCAACGTTCAGTTGTTCACCGACAGCAGACTTGACGGCGATCAGGTGGCAGAGCTTGGCGTCGAACACGTCTTTGTCGCCACCGGCAGCCGTTGGCGTACGGATGGCATGGGGCGAAACACCCAGCGCCGTATGCCTCATATCGAGCAAAGCGCCAGAGTGCTGACACCTGATGATATCATGAACGGCATATTGCCTCCGAATGGCCCGGTGATGATCTATGATGATGACCATATCTATTTGGCAGGTGTGATTGCAGAAAAACTGGCAGCTGCCGGATATCCGGTGGTCTTTGTCACGCCGGAGAGTTTGGTCTCTGCTTACGCCGTATATACTTTGGAGCAGCCTCGCATTCAGGCCCGCCTGATCGAGCTTGGTATCGACATTCGCTGCAATCAGGTGCTGACGGCGGTCGAAGGTGACATCGCGCGCATCGGGTGTGCCTTTACCGGTCGCGTAACGGATATTCCGTGTGCCTCGACAATTCTGGTCACCGAGCGCCAGCGAGAGACAGCGCTTTACGACAGCTTGCGCGGGGTTGGGTTGAAGACCCTCGAACTTATAGGCGATGCCGCGTCTCCGGGACTGATCGTCGACGCTGTCTTCGCAGGCCACCGCGCGGCCCGCGATTTTGAACGCCCAAAGGCAGAAGCAGACAAGGATTGGTTTCGCCGCGAGATAGTCGATTTGGAGGAAACGTGATGAACAGCCGACCGTTTGAGTTAGATGCTTTGATAGCCTCGCACCAGCACGGCCACGCTCTGCCGCGCGGATTCTATACCTCGCAAGACATCTATGACTATGACATCGCCCAGGTCTGGAACCGTAACTGGCTTTGGGCAGGGCATGTCAGCCAAATCCCAAACCCCGGAGACTATTTCCTGTTCGACTATGGCCCGGAGAGCATCATTATTGTTCGCGACCGCGAAGGCGAAGTTCGCGCTCATTTGAACGTCTGTCGCCATCGTGGATCTCGCGTCTGCACTGAACACTCCGGCAACTCCCGTGTTCTTGTTTGCCCGTATCACGCCTGGACATATGAGCTATCGGGAAAACTTCGTGCAGGCCACAACATGGGGGAACACTTTGACCCATCCAAATTCGGGCTCTTTCCCGTTCAGGTGAGTGTCTTCAAAGGCCTGATTTTTGTCTGTGCCGATGCAAACACGCCATCGCTTGATCCTGTCCTCAGCCAACTTTCGCCACTCGTCGAACCCTATGGTTTAGACGACTTGAAAATTGCGCATACGGCGTCATTTCCGGTTCCAGCGAATTGGAAACTGGCGGTTGAGAACTATCTTGAATGCTACCACTGCGGACCAGCACACAAAGAATACTCTCGCTCTCATAGCCTGAAATCGCCACAAGACATGGCTGGCTTGGTCGAGCCGCTGAATGCAAGGGCTTTAGAAGTCGGGCTGACACCTGATGAATTGGCGCTTGTTGGCGAGGCTGCGCCCACCCCATTCACCAGCGGGTACTATCGACGCTACCCGCTTTACCAAGGTTACAAAACCGGTAGCAAATCGGGTGAGGCGCTTGCGCCATTACTTGGAACGCTGAAAGGCTTCGACGGTGGCGCAACTGACTTTGATATTGGCCCATTGAATTGGTTCCTGATCTATTCGGATCACATGGTGGGTTACCGCTTTGTTCCACGTGGTCTGCAGGAAACCGACATTCAGGTGGTCTGGCTGGTTCGCGCTGACGCAGAAGAAGGCCAGGACTACGATAAGGAAGACCTGACCTGGCTTTGGCATGTCACATCTTTGGATGACGAACGCATCATTCGCCACAACCAGTCCGGTGTGAATTCTCAATACTTCCAACCGGGGCCCTTGGGCGAAATGGAAACCTCGATCCAGGATTTTTACGATTTCTATTTTGCCATGATCCGCTCGGAACCAGAACAAAGGATGGCCGGTAATGGCTGAGGTAAAATCGCGCCGTCGCGGTGGTGGTGGGCGCGCCGCGCGCATAAAGGTTCAACAGGCGACCACGGGCAATGAGGCCGTGCGTGGGGGTTTAAGTGGCGGCCGCTATAAGCCGCTTACCCCAACAGATATGGAGAACATCCATCAAGCGGCTCTGACCGTTCTGGAAAAAACCGGCATTACCGATCATTTCCCAGAATTACTTGATCTGGTGCTGCCCAAGGGTGCGGTGATGAATGATCTAAATCGGCTGTGCTTCCCCCGCGCACTGATGGAAGACATCCTGGCTGGTGCTGCTAAGGAGTTTTACGTCTATGCCCGCGGAGAGCGTGAAGGCAAAGACGACATGCATTGCTCGGCGGAGAGCGTCTATTTCGCCAACTCCGGCACCGCCGTGACCACCTTCGATTCCGAAACTAAATCTTATCGCCCGTCGATCCTGCGCGATGTCTATGATTTCACCCGTCTGGTGGACCGTTTGGACAACATCCATATGCTGGGCGACACAGTTTTGGCCACCGATGTGACTGATGATTTCGCTCATGACATGAACACCATTTATGCCATGCTCGCAGGCAGCCAAAAACCTGCCTGTCTGACCTTTCGCGACCGCAGCCATATTCCGCATGCCATCCGCATGTTTGATTTTGCTCAAGGTGGCGAAGGTGCTTTCATGAAAAAGCCAAGCGTCATATTTGGCGGCTGCCCCATGGTTTCCCCCTTGCGGGTCGGCAAGGAAAACATGGAAATCCTGATTGATACCGCCAAGCTAGGCCTGACGGTCGATCTGGCGGTGCCTCCTCAAGCCGGGGCCACAGCCCCCGCTACACTTGCGGGAACGCTGGTGCAAACCGTGGCCGAAACGCTGGCCTGCGTTGCCATCGTAAACCTCATCACACCAGGTTGTCCGGTCTGCTTTGCCGCCTGGCCCTTCATCACTGACCTGCGCAGCGGGTCGTTCACCGGCGGCAGTGGCGAACAGGCTCTGATCGGGGCCGCAGCCATTCAGATGGGTAACTTTTATGGCCTTCCAACCTCTGTCGGCGCAGGCATGACCGATGCCAAGATACCCGACGCGCAATACGGGTTGGAAAAGGCACTAACCTTCACGCTTGCCGCTCATGCCGGTGCCAATCGTTTGTGCGAGTTCGGGGGTATGATCGGTAGCCTGATGGGATGCAGTTTTGAAAGCATGGTCATCGATGACGAAGCGGGCGGTATGATCCTGCGATCGTTGCGCGGGATTGAAGTCACGGATGAAACCATGGCGGTGGATGTGATCCATCAGTGTGCCATCGACCCTGGTCATTTTCTCGGCAACCCGCACACACTGAGCTATATGAACAGCGAATTCGTCTACCCACGGCTCATGGATCGTGAGCGCACGGACACATGGGAAAACGAAGGCAAAACTGATCTTCTGGACCGCGCCCGTGACAAGGCCAATTCCATTCTTGATAGCCATTTCCCCAACTACTTCGGCGCCTCAGACGCTCAGGTTCGCGAAGAATTCCCAATTGTGATGAGCACAGAAAGCATGGCCCGCCGTGGATAACTCTAACGTCAAGCAATGGGATAACGATCACTTCCTGCACCCGTGGGAAGGGATGGCAACATTGGGCGAAAACGACCGCACTTTTATCGAAGGTGCCAGCGGCATCCATGTGGTGAACGAAAAAGGCGAACGCTTGATCGACGGACCGGGAGGCATGTGGTGCACTCAGATCGGTTATGGGCGCGCGGAGATGGCCGAGGCCATGGCTGAGCAAGCTCGGAACCTTGCCTATTTCTCGCCCTTTAACAATTCCAACTCGACTACTGCGCAGTTCGCGCGCGAAATCGCTAAACGTGCGCCGGGCGATTTGAACAATGTCTTTTTTACCACCGGCGGTTCCACTGCGGTTGATACGGCCATCCGGTTTGTCCATTTCCGCAACAACCTCTTGGGACGCCCCGAGAAAAAGAAAATCATTTCACGGCAAAAAGCTTATCATGGAAGCACTTATCTGGCGGCCAGCATCAGTGGAAAAGAGCGTGACAGACTTTGGCTCGACAAGGCGGATGACCTCGCACATTTCTTGCCAGACGTGAATCCGCTTTATCGTGCGCCTGGTCAAAGCGAAGAGAGCTTTCTGAAAGAGAAAGTTTCGGACCTGGAAAACGCCATTGTGGCGCTTGGCCCCGAAAATGTTGCTGCTTTTATCGCCGAACCGGTTCTTGCCTCTGGTGGCGTGATAGTGCCGCCGAAAGGGTATCACGAAAGTTGCCTAAACATCTGCAAGAAGTATGATGTTCTATACATTTCCGACGAAGTAGTGACGGCTTTCGGGCGATTGGGCCATTGGTTTGCGTCAGAAACAGTCTTTGGCATTCAGCCAGACATAGTCACCTGCGCCAAAGGAATGACATCTGGGTATGCGCCGATGGGTGCCGCGATTATCTCGGACAGGCTGATCGCCGATGTTGCGGGGAAAGATGCAACCTTTTCTAATGGTTATACCTATTCTGGTCACCCGGTCAGCGCGGCCGCTGGTCTGAAAAGTATGGAAATTATTGAACGGGAAAAGCTTCTCGAACACGTTCGAAGGGTCACTCCGATTTTTCAGGATCAGCTACAGCAGTTGGGTCAGATTGACATCGTTACCGATGTGCGCGGCATGGGGTTGATGGGATGCGTTCAATGCTCAGTCGATGGTGATCCCCAGAGCGATCTGGGGTGCGACTACGAGATTGGTAGCCAGATCGATATCGAATGCCAGAAACGTGGGTTATTGGTTCGACCTGTGATCAACATGTGTGTTCTTTCACCGCCCCTAATCATTAGCGAAAGTGAAATTGAGCAAATGTTTGCTGTCTTGCGAAAAGGGCTTGAAGCGACAAGTGCGTGGCTCAGCGGGATTAGAGGCCAATGAATTGCTTGCGCTATTGTTGCGAAAGCCCGGAGGCCGCCATTTCAGCGTATTGTCGTATGCTCCACGATCTCCGCCAAAACCGTTCGGCCTTGGCGGTTTTGAAGAAGGTTTTGACAGCGCCGGTATCCTACGGGTTGGCATTATCTATTACGGATCCGTCACAGTGTTTTTCTCGTACTGCTTGCTTCCACGGT